>CAYSTY010000117.1:0-7135 GCA_964433685.1 uncultured Actinomycetota bacterium
CCGAAGGAGAACCCGCCCGCGAAGTACTTGCCGAGCACGGTCACGTCGGCCGGGACGCCGTACACCTCCTGCGCACCACCGACCGCGAGCCGGGAGGTCATGACCTCGTCCAGGACCAGCAGCGCACCGTGTGTCCGGGTGAGGTGCCGCAGGGCGGTGAGGAAGTCGGAGGTGGCGGGGATGCACCCGCCGGCACCCAGCATGGGTTCCACGAGCACGCAGGCGATCCGATCCCCGTGCCGGGAGAACTCGGCCTCGATCGCGCCGGTGTCGTTGTAGGGCAGGACGGTGAAGTCGAACGGCACCCGCAGCGGTTCGCTGCCGGGTAGGAACGTCATCGGGCCGCCGTGGTAGGCGCCCTCGAAGACCACGACCCGGTCGCGGCCGGTGACGTGGCGGGCGGTCAGCACCGCCATCAGGTCGGCTTCGCTGCCCGAGTTGGTGAACCGCACCTGGTCGACGGACGCGAACCGGTCGACCAGCGCCCGAGCGAACGCGGTCTCGGGCTCGCTCATGGCGCCGTAGCCCCAGCCGCGATCGAGGACGGTCCGCACCGCATCAGCGACCTCGGCGCGGCGTCCGAGCAGGCCGGCGGAGTAGTCACCGAGCAGGTCGACGACGCGGTGACCGTCGACCGTGGTCAGCAGCGCTCCCTCGGCGCCGGCGATGCGGACGCCGAACGGTTCGGTGTGCAGCACGGACCGGGTGTTGCCGCCCGGCAGCACCTCCGCGGCGGCACGCGCCGCACGCGCGCTGCCCGGGTTGCGTGCCACGTACCGCCGCGTGGTGTCGGCCAGGGCCTCGTCGAGCGCGTCGGTCACGTCGATCGGCTCCCGTCCGCCAGGATGCGGACGTAGGTGGTCACCCGTCCGTCGTCGTCGATGGCGTGGACCGCGAACCCCGGTGGTCGTGTCGTGTCGAAGAACGGGGGTCCCTCGTGCGTCACCTCGAACGGTGCGATCAGCTGCGAACGGATGCCCGGCGCGATGACCATCGGCCGGCCGGCGAAGGTCGAGGTGATCGCACCGTGGGCGTGTCCGACGATGGTCGCGGCGACGTCCCCGGCCCCGGCGACGACCTCCGCCACCGCGCCGGGCTCGCGGAGACCGACCCCGTCGATGCCGGGGTGGCCGAGCGCGACGGGGAAGTGGTGCCACCCGACGAGCGTCGGCGTCCCCGGGCGTTCACCGAGCCGGTCGGTGAGGAACCGCACGCTCTCGTCGCGCAGTTCGCCGTGGACCGAGCCCTCGACGAGGCTGTCGAGCAGCACGACCCGGACCCCGTCGAGGTCGAGCACCGCGTCGACGGGCGACCCGTCCGCGGCGTCGACACCGGCCGCGCCGGGGAACCGGGACCGCAGCTCGGTCCGGGTGTCGGTGTTGCCCGGGCACACGATCGCGGGCGGACCGTCGGCGAGCGCGTCGGCGATCGTGTCGTACTCGTCGTGGGCGTCCCCCTGCACCAGATCGCCGGTGACCGCGATCGCGTCCACGGGCGTGGGCAGCCCGCGCAGGTGCGCGACGACGGCGAGGAACCGGTCGCGGGCCTCGGCGGTGCCGTCGAGGTGGGGGTCGCTGAGGTGGGCGATGAGGTGCACGCGGGCTCCGAGGTCGTGGGCGTGGCCGGGGCGGTGGAGAGCAGGCGGATCGCGGACGTGGTCGGTGACGTGTGGGACGGACGGGAGGGGTGGTGGTTTGCTCGCGGCACGCGTGGACGGCGAGGATGCGCCTCCCCACGGACCGCCAGGAGACGAGCATGCCCACCGAGGACTTCGGCCGCTACCTCGAGGACTTCGAGGTCGGTGACGTCTACAAGCACTGGCCCGGCAAGACCATCACGCAGGCCGAGGACATCCTGTTCTGCTCGATCACGATGAACCAGCACCCGCTGCACAGCGACGACAACTACGCGAAGGCCGCGACCCCGCACGGCAACGCGATGGTCGTCGGCAACTTCGTGTACTCGGTCGTGCTCGGTCAGTCGGTGCCCGACGTGTCGGGCCGCGCGATCGCCAACCTGGAGATCGAGTCGCTCAAGCACGCCAACCCGACCTTCCACGGCGACACCATCTACTCGCAGACCGAGGTGCTCGAGAAGCGCGAGTCGAAGTCCAAGGACGACCGCGGCATCGTCAAGGTGCGCACCATCGGTTACAAGCAGGACGGGACGGTGGTCTGCGAGTTCGTCCGCAGCGTCCTGGTCCCCAAGCGCGGCCACGGTTTCGACGGCCACCCCGGCCGTCCCGAGCCCCAGGTCTGAGAGGTCGGCGGTAGCGTCGGCGGTGTGACCGCCGACCCCGCCCCCGCGCCCGCCTCCGCCCCGGCGGCCGTCCGGCACCGCACCCGTGCGGTGCGGGAGGCCGAGGAGCACGAGCGGCTGTCGCCGATCGCCACGAAGGCGTCGGCGACGCGCGGGCGGGACGTCCCAGAGGAGCCGGACCCGTACCGGACGGCCTTCGAACGCGACCGCGACCGCATCCTGCACAGCAAGGCGTTCCGGCGCCTCAAGCACAAGACCCAGGTCTTCCTCAACCCCGATGGGGACCACTTCGTGACACGGCTGACGCACACGCTCGCGGTGGCGCAGGTCGGCCGCGCGATCGCGTCGTCGCTGGCGCTCAACGAGCCGCTGACCGAGGCGATCTGCCTCGGCCACGACATCGGCCACGCACCGTTCGGCCACACCGGCGAGGAGGCGCTCACCCCGTACGTGGAGGGGGAGTGGCAGCACGCCATCCACGGGGTGCGGGTGGTCGAGAAGCTCGAACCGCTCAACCTCACCGTGGAGACGCGGGACGGCATCTCGCAGTCGTCGTGGAAGAACGACCCGCCCCCCGTGACCGCGGAGGGCTGGGTCTGCCGCTACGCGGACCGGATCGCCTACCTCGCCCACGACGTCGAGGACGCCGTCCGAGCGGGGGTGCTGGTCCCGACGGACGTGCCGGTCCACTTCCGGGACGCGTTCGGTCCGCCCGGGCCGGCGTGGATCGACACGCTGGTGCACCAGGTGGTCGAGGACTCGCTGGCGGCCGGGCGCGTGACCATGGACCCCGGGGCGCTGGCGTCGATGAACCAGCTCCGCGACTGGATGTTCGAGCGCGTCTACCTGCGCGACGAGGCCCGGGCGCACTCCACGCGGGCGGTCCGGGTCATCCGCGACCTCGTCGAGTGGTACGCCGCGCGCCCGGAGGTGATCCCCGGTGCCTACCGGCTGGTCGACAGCTCGGACCTGCAGGCGGCGGTGGACTACGTCGCGGGGATGAGCGACAAGTACGCGATGCGGATGCACGACGAACGGTTCCGCCCCGCCGGCCTCTACTGACGCCCGGTCAGGCCCAGCGGGACCGGCGCCCGTCGCACAGCACCAGCGCGATCTCGACGTGGGGGACGCCGAGCGCCTCGGTGACGTCCGTGACCGGCCGGGGCGGACCCGCCGCGGGTAGCGGTGGCGGTCCGCGGCGCTACCGTGCGGTGCGTGATCGAGACCCCCGCCTCCACCCGCGAAGCCGTCGCGACGCCCGACCTCGTCGTCCGGGACGCCACGCCCGCCGACCTGCCCGCGGTCGCCGCCATCTACACCCACTTCGTGCTGCGGACGACCACCACGTTCAACACCGAGGTCCGGACCCCGCGGGAGTGGCTCGAGCGCTTCGAGACCGGTGTCGTGGCCGGTCCCTACGAGCTGCTCGTCGCCGAACGGCGGGGTCAGGTGACCGGCTACGTGGAGACCCAGCCGTTCCGCCCGAAACCGGCGTACCGTCGCTCGATCGAGCTGTCGATCTACGTCGCTCCCGACAACGCCCGAACCGGGGCCGGCGGCGCCCTGTACGGGGCCCTGTTCGACCGGTTGGTCGACACCGAGTTCCACCGGGCCTACTCGGTCATCGCCCTGCCGAACGACACGTCGGTGCGCTTCCACGAACGCTGGGGCTTCGTCCACCGCGGCACGCTCACCGAGGCCGGCCACAAGTTCGGCCGCTACCTCGACGTCGCCTTCTACGAGCGCGACCTGACCGTCCCCGGGACCGGCCGCGACGGGACGACACCGTGAGCGACGCCGCCCGCGAACCGAGCGTCTTCGACCGCGTCGGCGGTGTGGACGCCTTCGTCGCGATCGTCGACGGGTTCTACGACCGGGTCGCCACCGACGAGCTGCTGCGCCCGATGTACCCCGAGGACCTCGAGCCGGGCAAGCGCCACCTGGTGATGTTCCTCGCCCAGTACTGGGGCGGGGGGGACATCTACTCCTCCGAGCGCGGGCACCCGCGACTGCGGATGCGGCACGCGCCGTTCCCCATCACGCCGGAGGCGGCCCTGCGGTGGGCGGAGCTGATGACCGCGGCCATCGTCGAGCTCGCCTTCCCGAGCGACGTCGAGGAGCAGCTGCTGACCTACGTCGCGCGCGCCACCCCGACGTTGATCAACCGCCTCCCCGAGGACGTGCAGGACCCCGCGCCCGAACGGTGACCACCCACGTTCAGCGGCCGGACGCGGACAGGTGCTGGTAGTCCTTGGTCGCGCTCCAGTCGCCGCCCCAGCCCCAGCCGCGGTCGCGGAAGGCGGTCACGGTGGCGTCACCGGCGACCAGCATCCCGCGGCGCACGTCCGAGCGGTCGAGGTAGCCGCGGCCCGCGGCGGGGGAGACCGCACCGCCGCTCGACACGTACGGGTTCTGCACCGGGTTGATGTCGAGGGCGCGGCCGAACGCGTGCTCCGAGAGCCGGCTGGTGCCCGCGACCGTCCGGCAGTTGAACGCCGAGGTGTTGTTGGCCGCCATGGACCGGTCGTCGTCGCCGCCGTACCGGTCGATCAGGCGCATGCGTTGGATGGCGAACCCGCTGGCGTAGGAACGCTCGAGGGCGGCGCGCACGTCCGCGGCCGCGTCCCGGTGCAGGACCAGCAGCCCGACACGATCGCGCCCGTCGAACCCGCGGTGGACGACCTCCAGCAGGCGCAGGTCGGCGAACGCGGGACACCCCTGCCCGGCGTGCCACGAGGTACCGCGCATCTGGCGTTGGAGCGCCGGACCCACCGCGTGGACGTGTGCGTCGAACCCCCAGCTCGGCGCGGTCATGGAGCCGGCGGCGGCTGCGCGGGCGAACAGGCGGGACACGAACGTCGCCGTCTGCCCCCGCAGGGTGGGTTCCTGCGGCGCGAACCGCGTGGCGCTGCGTCCGGAGGCGAGGCCGAGCTGCGCGGCCCGGTCGATCGTCGCCTCGTGCGGGTGACCGTCGTCGTCGCCGAACGCGTCCGGCGCCGGCTCCTGCGAGCCACCCAGGACGTGGTCGTGGGCACGCACCAGGAACGCGGTCATCTGACCCCGCGGGACCCGCGCGCCGGGGTCGTAGCGGCCGGGGGAGCGGCCCTCGACGATCCCCGCCGCCGCGAGCCGTTCGATGGCGTCGCGGTGCGGGCCGTCCCCGACGTCACGGAAGGCGCCCCGCCGCGGCGCGGGGAGCTGCCCGCCCGCGGCGGTGACCGCCCCGGCGACGATGGTCGCCATCTGGTCGCGCCGGAGGGTCGCGCCGGGTTCGAACGCGTCGACGAACCGGCCGCGGATCACCTCGAGCCCGTGGAGACAGTCGACGGCGGTCGCGTGGGTGTGACCGTCGGCGACGTCCACGTAGGGGGCGCGGGGTGCCCCGGCGCACGGATCGTCCGCGGACGCGGCGGGCGGGGCGGCGGCGACGGTCGTCGCGGCGACCACCAGCGCGGCCACGATGGCTCCGGCAGCTGAGCGCACGAGACCCTCCCTCTCGTCGGCGGTCGACGCTACCGCGGGCGGTCCGGGCCGGCGAGGCCGAGCGTTCGCACCGTCCGACACCCTCGGTTCGGGGCCCCGGACGGGCGGGCGTACCCTCGTGCGCACCTCCTGGCGCCTCCTGCGCCGCGGTCCCCGCATCCCACCCTCCCGGAAGGTCCCCCGTGCGCATCCTCGTCGCGGACAAGCTCGCGCCAGCCGGCGTCGAAGCCCTCGCCGTCGACCACGAGGTCGACGTCAAGACCGGCCTGTCGAAGGACGAGCTGCTGACCACCGTGCCCGGCTACGACGCGATCGTCGTGCGGTCGCAGACCACCATCGACGCCGACGTGATCGCCGCGGCGACGGACCTCAAGGTGGTCGGCCGCGCCGGCGTCGGGCTCGACAACGTCGACATCGACGCCGCGACCCGCTCCGGCGTGGTCGTCTGCAACGCCCCCCAGTCCAACGTCGTGTCCGCCGCCGAGCACACCCTCGCCCTCCTGCTGAGCCTGGCGCGCAACGTCCCCCAGGCGCACGCGGCGCTGGTCGAGGGACGTTGGGAGCGCAGCCGCTGGAACGGCACGGAGCTGCACGACAAGACCCTCGGGGTGCTCGGTCTCGGACGCATCGGGACCCTCGTGGCCCAGCGCGCCCACGCGTTCGGGATGCGGCTGGTCGCCTACGACCCCTTCGTCGCCCCGGACCGTGCCGCACGGCTCGGCGTGCGCCTCGTCGAGACGGTCGACCAGGTCCTCGCCGAGGCCGACTTCGTCACGATCCACCTGCCGAAGACCGCTGAGACCGTCGGGCTGTTCGACCGCGAGCGGCTCGCGAAGATGAAGCCGACGGCGCGGCTGCTCAACGTCGCGCGCGGCGGGATCGTCGTCGAGGAGGACCTCGCCGCCGCGTTGCAGGAGGGGGTGATCGCCGGGGCTGCGGTCGACGTGTTCGACGCCGAACCGACGACCGACTCGCCCCTGTTCGGGCTCGCCAACGCCATCGTGACGCCGCACCTCGGCGCGTCGACCGAGGAGGCGCAGGACCGGGCCGGCATCCAGGTCGCCGAGGCGGTCGACCTCGCGCTCAAGGGCGAACTCGTGCCGTCCGCCGTCAACGTCCAGGGTGGTCCGGTCCCGGACGCGGTCAAGCCCTTCCTGCCGCTCGGCGAGAAGCTCGGCCGCCTGCTCGCCGCGTTGGCCGAGGACGGCCTCACCGGTGAGGTCACCGTCGAGGCCGCCGGCGCCATCGCCGACGAGGACACCCGGGTCGTCGCGCTGTCGGTCATCAAGGGTCTGCTGTCGGCGGTGGTCAGCGAGCCGGTCACGTTCGTGAACGCCCCCCTGTTCGCCGACGAGCGGGGCCTGTCGGTGCGGGAGGTCTCCGACCCGCACTC
>CAYSTY010000118.1:0-7116 GCA_964433685.1 uncultured Actinomycetota bacterium
GCCGAGGTGTTCCGCGCCGGCATCCTCTCGCTCGACCGCGGTCAACGCGAAGCCGCGCTCGGGGTCGGGATGACCGAGGGCACGGCGATGCGTCTGGTCATCCTGCCGCAGGCCCTGCGCCGGATGATCCCCACGATCGTGGCGCAGCTGGCGACCATCACCAAGGACACCTCGCTCGGCTACATCATCGGGCTCTCCGACGACCTCACCGGGCGGGGACGGGCGTTCGCGCAGGGATCGCCGATCAACGACCTGCAGACCTGGATCGGGGTCGGGGTCCTGTACTTCATCATCATCTGGGGGCTGTCCCGCGTCGCACGCCGCCTGGAGGTCGTGCAGCGCGCCAAGCTCGGCGCCGGCGCGATCGCGGTCGGTGGCGAGGCGGACCTCGGCGCCCTCGCCGAGGACGCGGACGAGGACATCGAGACCTTCCGGGACGGTCGCGGCAGCGCGGTCGGTGGCCCCGGTCCGGGGGGTGGCGGCGGCGCCTGAGGCGTCGAACGCGCCGGGTGATCAGGCCTACCTCAGCGAGGCGACGACGGCGGCGGCGACCTCCTCGCCGCTGCGCACGGCACCTTCGAGGTAGCCGGTCCACACCGTCGCGTGCTCGGTGCCTGCCCAGTGGATCGGACCGACCGGGCGCCGCAACGCCGGCCCCAACTGCGTCCAGACGCCGGTCGGCAGGTGGCCGCCGTAGCAGCCGCGCGAGAACGCTTCCGCGGTCCAGTCGCGTTCGACCACGGCGATCGGGTGCCTCGCGGCCGGACCGATGAGGGCGGCCAGCCGCGCCGCCACGGCGTCGTGGCGCTCCTGGTCGGGTCGAGCACCCCAGTGGATGGCATCGGCGCCTTCGACGAACGCGAGCAGGACCCCGTACGAGCCGTCCGGGGGCGAGTTGTCGAACACGACCTGGGTCACCGGACCGTCCGACAGCGCTTGACCGGACAGCCCGTCCTCGCGCCACCACGGGCGGTCGTAGACGAGGTGCAGCTTGATGACCGCGCCCATCGGGACCCGTTGGGTGAGCAGGTCCCGGTCGGCGGGCAGCGCCGGGGAGTAGGCGATGCGGCCCGCCAGCGTCGGCGGGAGCGCGACGACGACGCGGCGCCCCCGGACGCGGTCACCGTCGGCGAGTTCGACCTCGACGTGGCCGTCGCGGGTGTGCACGGCACGGACCGGGGCGTCCAGACGCACCCGGTCGCCGAGGCGCTCGGCGAGGACCTCGGCGATGCGCGCCGTCCCACCCACGACGCGGTCCTGCTGCGCGCCACCGGTGGTGTCGACGAGCGCCGCCACCGAGCCGGCCTGGCGGACGTAGGTCAGCACGTGGAGCAGCGACAGGTTCGCGGGCTCGGTGGCGAACACGGCGCGCGTGAACAGGCGCCAGAACGTCCGTGCTCCGCGGGTCGGATGCCTGGCGATCCAGGACTCGAAGGTCCGCGCGTCGAGGTGCTGGGCGTGACGCGTGGTCCACGGCTGCGCGGGGTCGACCGCCGCCGCCCGGCGATGGAGGCGAGGTAGCGATGCCGCGAGGTCGGCGAGCGCGAACCCACCGAGCGGTGGCGTGTCCCCGGCGAAGGTGCGTCGGTCGCCACCGAGTTCGAGGACGTGCGACCCCTCGTCGTAGGTGGGGAAGGTCGCGAGGCCGAGCTCGTCGACGAGCTCGTACATGCGGGTCTGGCCCGGCCCGATCCACTGCCCACCGAGCTCGATGGCCTGACCGTCGGGCAGCCGGCCGTGCTCGGTGCGGCCGCCGACCCGGTCCCGTGCTTCCAGGACCTGCACGCTGAGACCCGCCTGCGCCAGACGCCGCGCGCAGGACAGACCCGCGAGCCCGGCGCCGACGACCACGACGTCGCTGCTGTCCACACTGCCTCCCACGCCGGTGGCGGAACCTAGGCGGCCACTCGGCGACGGCGCGACGCGACGTGGCGCTCATCGACGGGTGTGTGGTGCGCGACGGGAGGGGACCCCGCGGCGAGACGTGGCGCCGACCGCCCGCGGCAGGAACATGGGCCGTGGGGCTGGCCGAAGGGCGAACGCATGACCTACGTTCCGCGCACGCCCGGTTGGCCCAGCGGAAGAGGCGCTCGACTTAAAATCGAGGAGACGGGAGTTCGAATCTCTCACCGGGCACTACCTTCAACAGTACGGAGCACGGGGGTGCGGTGTGACACGACCAGCGTGGGCGGACGAACCGGTCCGGGTGACCGATCCCGATCCGGCGCTGCTGCTCGAGGCGGATCGGCTCCGGCGCGAGACCGACACGCTGCTGCGCGGTCACCTCGCTCGACCGGTCGAGCACGTCGGCTCCACCGCGATCCCGGGCCTGGCGTCCAAGCCCACCGTCGACCTGCTCGCACCCGTGCACGACCTCGACGCCGCGGACGACGCGGCCCCGCTGCTGGCCGCCGCCGGGTGGGAGCTCGTACCGGTCGAGCTCGACGAGCGTCCCTGGCGCCGGTTCCACGTCCTCCCGGACGGACCGAACCGGCGGGCACACCTGTACCTGGTCGCGCACGACCACCCGCGCGCGAACGATCTGGTGACCTTCCGCGACCACCTGCGTCGGGACCGGCGCACGGCGGCCGCCTACGGGGCACTCAAGAGCCGGCTCGCCCGTGAGCACGTGCTCGACCGCGAGGCCTACACGCGCGCGAAGATGAGCTTCATCGACGAGGTCCTGCACGGGCTCGGACACCGCTGATGGCCGCCGACCAGCCGCCCGGGCCGATCGTCCATCTCACCACGCAGGCGGCGTGGGACGCCGCGGGCGCGAGCTACACGCCCACCGGGTTCGAGGAGGACGGGTTCGTCCACTGCTCGAGCCCCCAGCAGGTCGCCGACGTCGCCGAGGCGCGCTTCGCGGACCGCGACGACTTGGTCCTGTTGACCATCGACCCGACGCTGCTGGCCGCGCCGGTGGTGTGGGAGGACCTCGCCGACGAAGG
The DNA here is from genome assembly GCA_964433685.1 of uncultured Actinomycetota bacterium. GTDB lineage: Bacteria > Actinomycetota > Nitriliruptoria > Nitriliruptorales > Nitriliruptoraceae > Nitriliruptor. The sequence continues at coordinate 2,952 of CAYSTY010000118.1, forward strand.
CCGGACCTACCCGCACGTCTACGGCCCCATCGAACGCAGCGCGGTGATCCAGGTCCGTCCCTACCAACGGGGCGACGACGGCCGCTTCCCCCGACCGCTGTAGCCGCCGCACCACGTCGCGCCGCGCTGCCGTCCCGTTCGGCTCAACCCTCGTCGGGCACCTCGCCCTGGTCGGGGGTGCCCGCATCGGTCGCCCGGTCCGGTGCGGTGAGCCGGACCAGCGGGCCGGCAGCGAAGATCCGGGGCGGCTCCGCGCCGGCAGCCCGCCACGCCTCGGGTGGGATGCCGAGGTCGGCGAGGTACAGGTCGCCGATGTACGGCGCGACGATGGAGGGGGTCAACCCGACCGTCGGTGCTCCGAGCGCGACCGTCACGTCGGCTGTGACGCACGCGCCGCGGAGACCGACGTCCGCACCCATGCCGGACGGCAGGTCCAACGCGACCACGGGGACGTCGTGCCGCCGCAACCAGGTCGCCACCTCCTGCGGCAGGTCACGCAGCGGCGGTTCGCCACCGATCCCGAGCAGCGCGTCGACCACCACCTCGCCCGGTGGCCGGTCGTCGCCGAGCTGGTTCGCGACCACCTCGACGACCGGGACCCCTGCGTCGACCAGCACCCGCACCGCGTCGGGCGACCGCGCCGCCCCGGCGAGCAGCACCTCGACGTCGGCGCCCGCGCTGTCGAGCAGCCGAGCTGCCACGAGCCCGGCCCAGCCGTTCGACGACGGGCCGGCCAGCACCGTCACGGTGCGGTTCTCGAGCGACCCGTCGACCAGGCGGCGCACCGCGTGCGCGGCCGCGCGTCCCGCCTGCTCGGCCCGCGCTGCCGCGTCGACGCCGCGCTCGTCGAGCCAGGCACGCACGGCTCGTCCCTGCGCCTGGGTGACGTGCGGCACCTCGGCCTGCGGCACGGCCGGCAGGTCGCCTTCGAGGCGGGCTCGCCGCTCCCATGCCGGGACGTGCTCCCACGGGCGCGCCGCCAGCGACTCGCCGAGGTCGGCAGGTCGGATGCCGCCGTTCCAGCCGGCCACGGCGGTGTCGAGCAGGAGCGCCAGGACGATCGCCGTCGCGCCCCACAGCAGGTCGTCGTCGAGCTGCCACGCCCAGGCCGAACCCTCGAGCGACAGCGGGGTGTGGCGCCACCGGTCGCGGTCGAGCAGCTGGGTCAACGGCACGTGCAGGACCTCGTCGACCTCCCACGGGTTCTCGGTCAGCTCGTGGGGCCGCCGCCACCGGGCGAGCACCGGCACCACCCAGAACCGTGACGGCGGGATGTAGAAGGTCGGCCCGGGACCGACCACCTCGACGGTGTCGGGTCGCAGGGCCACCTCCTCCTCGGCCTCACGCAGGGCCGCCTCCTCGATGGTCTCACCGGCGTCGAGCCGGCCACCGGGGAACGACAGCTGACCCGGGTGCGACCGCATGTCCCGGCGACGGCGGGTCAGGACCACCGATGGCCCGTCCGGTGTGTCCTCGAGCAGGACGAGCACGGCGCCGACGCGGGCTTCGGGGGGCGGCTGCGTGGCCTCCGGAGGCACGCTCTCGAGCGCTGCGGCCAACGTCGGCCAGAAGACGTCCGGAACGAGCCGTGCGTCCACGCCACCTCCTCCTCACACGCTGACCCGGGACGCTACTCGTGGACAGCGCTCAACGAGCCGGCGACGCGGCCAACCCGTCGAGCCCGTCGGACTCGCTGACCACCAGCTCGCCGAAGCCGTAGCGGGTCACGATCGCGGCCAGCACCAACGCGCCGCCGTGCAGCACGTCCTCGCGCCCGGGCTGGACCGGCCCGAGGGCGGCACGCTGCGCCGCGGTCCGCCCCACGAGGTCCGTGGTCAACGCCACGAGGTCGGCCGCGGCTATGCGGGTGCCGTGGATGGCTTCCTCGCGGTAGGCGTCCAGCCCGAGGTGCAGCGCTGCCAGCGTCGTGGACGTCCCGGCCACGCCGATGAGGGTGACGGCCGAGTCGAGGGCAGCTCCCTGGTCGGCGAGCGCGGCGTCAGCTGCATCGAGGCGCGCGGCGATGGTCGCCTCCGCGGCGGCGAGCTCCTCGCGCGTCGGCGGATCGCTGTGGAGGTGGCGTTCGGTGAGGCGCACGCAGCCGAGCTGGAGCGAGACCGCCCCCGCCACCTGCGGGTCGCCCGTCGCGGCCGTCCCGACCACCAGCTCCGTGGATCCACCGCCGAGGTCGACCACGGCCGACGGCGCGGCGACGTCCACGGCACCGACCGCGCCGCGGAAGGCCAGCGCGGCCTCCTCCTCGCCGCTGAGCACCTCGGCCTCCACCCCCGCGACACGCCGGACGCCGGCGAAGAACTCGTCCCGGTTCGCGGCGTCGCGCACCGCCGAGGTGGCGGCGACCCGCACCGCCGTGTCCACACCGTGGCTGCGCCAGATGTCCGCGTAGTGGGCGATGGTGTCCACCGTCCGCTGCAGCGCGTCGGGGTGCAACCGTCCCGTCGCGTCCACGTCCTGCCCGAGCCGGGTGATCGCCAGCTCACGGGTGATCCGGTCACCGTCGCCGTCGACCACCAGCAGGCGCACCGAGTTCGTGCCCACGTCCACGGCGGCCCGCGGCCCGGCGGCCGCGCTCACGAGGCCCCCGCCACGGCGTCCTCGATCGTGCCCTCGTCCACGCACGGGCCGCTGCACCGCACCGGCGCCGCCGCGTCGACCGTCCACCCGCCCACGACGTTGTCGTCGGTGGCGAGGTGGTGGGCCGCGTGCACGTGGAGGCACTTGACGTAGCCGGGCATCCCGCCGGCGCCCGGATCGCCCGGTAGCGGGTCACCGAGACGGTCCCGGAAGGCGACGTACCGTTCGTGCGCCGCGGCGTACGCCGCCGCGAACCCCGGCTCGTCCTGCAGCCGGTCGTTGAGCCCGACCATCGACCGTTCCGCCTCCAACGTGCCGATGCGGCTGCGCAGGGCCGGGCAGGACAGCCAGAAGGTGGTCGGGAACGGGGTGCCGTCCTCGAGGCGCGGGTCGACGCGAACGACCGTCGGCAGGCCCCAGCGGCAGCGGTGCACCACGGCGGGTTCGCCGCGAGCGGGCCGGCCGAGCTGTGCGGTCACGACCGCACGGTCGCGTCCGTCGACGGTCGGTGCCGCCGCCGCGTGCTCGTAGGACGCGTCGGGGTCGCGGTGGACGGCATCGTCCGCCCGCGGGTCGTCCGGCCGCGGCACGGTGCCGGGCACCGCAGCACGGACCGACGACCGACGACCGGGCTGAGGACGACCAGCGGGCGCGATGCCGGGGCTCCGGTCGGCGTCCGGAGGCCCCTGCGCGCTCACTCGATGCGCCCGCGCTTCTGGCGGCGCGCCTCACCCTGGATCATCTGCGACTTGTGCATGAAGCGACGCAGACGCTTGTTGAAGTCCTTGTCGAGCTTCGAGCGCAGGTTGACGGACTCCTCGTCCTGCCAGTCCGGGTCGGCCCGCTTGATGGAGAGGTCGACCTTGCCGTCGTCCTTGATGTCGAGGACCTTGACATCGACCTCGTCACCCTCCGCCAGCTCGGCGTAGATGTTCTCGACGAACTCGGTGGAGACCTCCGAGACGTGCACGAGACCGGTGACGGTCGCGCCCTCCTCGGTGGTGACCTCGACGAACGCGCCGTACTCCTCGAGCCGGACGACCTTGCCCTTGACGATCTGTCCCTGCAGTGCGATCAACTCCTGATGGGCCGGTTGGAGGTGCGCGCGCAGCACCGTGAGACCCTGTCGTGGCCGCTGGAGGCGACCGATCGTTCTCAGACCCACCTGGCGAGAGCGGAGGTGGGGCGCGCAGGACCGACCCGAGGGCCGGCCACGGAACTGCACCACGGTACGGAGCCCGCCCGCGGACGGCAAGACGGTGAGCCGGCCGGTGGCCGCTCGCACGGCGGCACAGCTGCCCCGACGTGCCCGTCGACGCCCCTCACCGGCACAGCGCTCAGATGGTCGGCCGCAGACCTTCGCGCTCCCGGATCACGAGGACCGAGGCCCGGGAGCGTCGCACGGCGCCGGTCGACCCCGTGCCCCCCGGCCGCATCAACGCGCTGGCGAGGCTGCCCTGGCCGCGTTCACCGATCACCAGCAGGCCGGCCCCGAGCTGCTCCTGCACCTCGACGACGGCGCGGTCGACGCGGTCGGCGAAGCGCAGGTGCGTGCCGGCCACCTCGACAC
>CAYSTY010000119.1:0-1198 GCA_964433685.1 uncultured Actinomycetota bacterium
GCCAGCGTCCAGGCCGCCGTGGCGACGCGGCACCCTCGGACCTCGCCGGTCACCCGCCACACCCCCGTCGCGGCGGCGGCGAACACCACCGTGAGCACCAGCGCGGCGACCCGCAGGTAGCTGGTGAACGGCAGCAGGACCTCACGGATCCCGGCGTCGACCGCCAGCAGACCCACCGTGGTGGTCAGTCCGACGAGACCGAGCCCCGCCCCGGTCCAGGACCGCGCGTCGGTCCCGTCCGTGAGCTGCGGTCGGCGGTCCGGCCCGCGGTACCCCTCGCCCTGTCGCCACACCAGGCGCCACGCCCGGCCGCCACCCTGCTCGCTGCTCGGTCGCTCCGGTTCCACCACGTCCCCTGTGAGCTGCTCGCGGCCACGGGCGCACCCGTGGGTCGTTCGTCTTCGGCGTACGTCCCCTGCTCGGACGAAGCCGTGTCGCGCGGTTCCGGCTCGGCACCGGACCCCGAGGCCGCGCGTCCGCTGAAGGTAGTCGCCCCGACCACCCTCCGAGACCGGAGGGTGTCGCGGATGACCGGGACCTACGTCGCGGACGGCGCGGCCAGGCTGGCCGGTGCGTGGTGCCTTCGACAGGGACCTCCGACCCTCCTGCCTGCTTCCGTCGGGCTACTCCCCCCTACGCTCCGCGCCCGACGAGCGGCGCACACCGGCGCGCCGCTCGCAGCCCTCCAGGAGGCACCGGTGAGCGAGGTCGTCAGCTACGAGGTCATCGACGCGGTGGCGCACGTCACCATCGAACGCCCCGAGGTCAAGAACGCGCTCAGCCTCGAGGTCTTCGACCAGCTCACCGCCCGCGCCGAAGAGGCAGCGGCCGACGACCGCGTCGGCGCGGTCCTGCTGCGCGGCCGCGACGGCGTGTTCACCTCCGGGCTCGACACCAGCGTCTTCGCGGCGCAGGCCGGCGGGGGAGCGGGTGACGGGCAGCTCACCGGCCCCGACTTCATCGCGCACCTGCAGGCCGCGTTCACCGCCTACGAGGACCTCGACAAGCCGACGGTCGCCTGCATCGAGGGCTACTGCTTCGGCGGTGGGATCCAGCTCGCCGCGGCCTGCCACCTGCGGGCGGTCGCACCGGACGCGCAGCTGTCGGTCATGGAGGCGAGGTGGGGGTTGATCCCCGACCTCGGTGGGACCTGGCGGCTGCCTCGCCTCATCGGGCTCGGTCGCGCCACCGAGCTGGT
>CAYSTY010000119.1:1298-7098 GCA_964433685.1 uncultured Actinomycetota bacterium
CGGCGTCCCATCACGGCCGCGCCCGCACGGCGGACACCCGCCCCGGCGAGGTCCAGCGGGATCCGGATCGGTGCGACCACCCGGTCCCCGGCCGACACCGACGCGCGCAGCTCCGCCTCCAGCTCGGTGACCAGCCGCTCCGCCTCGGCGGCCACCACCTCGTCGACGTCGCCACCGAACGCGGCCGCCTGCGCGAGGCTCGCGAACCGGCTGCCATCCGTCGTGACCCGCCCCTCGTCGCGCCAGCGTGCGACGACCTCGCGGGTGGTCTCGTGCTCGGCGCGCCCGACCCCGTAGCGGCGTGCCGCCGCGAGCAGGTCGCGCTGCGCCGCCAGCACGCGGTCCGCCGGTGCGTCGCCGACGTGCGGCCGCCGCCGGAGCCGGCCGATCACCAGTCCGGCTGCCAGCGTCGCGAGTAGCCCCGCCGCCACGATCCACGGCCAGCGCGCCCCGTCCTCGTCACCCGACCCCGTCCCACCGTCGGCGTCCGGACGCGGCTGGGCATCGGGAGCGGGGACCGGGTCGGGCAGGTCCTGCGGCGTGTCGGGGGCCGGTTCGGTGTCGACCTCGCCGGCTTCGCGGGCCCGACGCTCGCGCAGGTTCTCGACCGGTGCGAGCTCCTCGGCGGTGGGCACGATCTGGGTCTGGTCCGACCGCGGGGTGGGCTCGAAGGTCACCCAGCCGTAGCCGGGGAACAGGACCTCCACCCAGGCGTGCGCGTCGCTGGTCGCGACGGTGAACTCGGTGAGCCCGTCCCCGCCATCCTGGTCGGCCGGTCCGGTGACCGTGCCCGGCAGGAAGCCGACCGCGACGCGCGCGGGGATGCCGGTCGCCCGCAGCATGACGGCCATCGCGGTCGCGTAGTACTCGCAGTAGCCGACGCGGTCCTCGAGGACGAACGCCTCGAGCGCCTCGTCCCCACGAAGCGCAGGGACGTCGAGGTCGTAGCGGAACCCGCCGCCGTCGGTGAACCAGTCCTGCAGGGCGAGCGCGCGATCGACCGTCGCTTCGGCGCCCGCATCGGCGTAGACGGACTCGGCGGCCTCCGCGAGGCGCTCGTACCCCCGGGGGAGCTGGGTCCAGCGCGCGACGGTCGGCTCGTCCCAGGTGACCTCGCGCAGCTCCTCGACGGTGGGGGCGGGACGCTCCGCCTCGACCGCGTAGCTCACCCCCTCCGACACCCCGACGCGGGGACGGCCGGCGACCGCCCCGTCCTCGGTCAGGTTCCAGGTCGCGAGGAAGCCGCCCTCGGTGGACCAGACCATGTCGCGGGTCAGGTCACCCTCCACCGACACCGGCTGGTACGGCGTCGGCACGTAGATGTTGGCGAGGTCGAGCACCTCGACCTCGACACGTGTCCTGACCGTCGAGCGCGCCTCCGCTTCGGGTGGCAGCGCACCGCTGACCCGCCACAGGGAGGACTCCTCCGGCTGGTAGCTGCCGGTGCCGCTCGGTCCCAGCCGCCAGGTCGCACCGTCGAAGCTGTCGAGGCCGGCGAGGCGCAGGTAGTTGCGCTCGGTCGCCCGGATGCGCAGCACGTCGCGCTCGTCGGGGAGCTGGAGCCGTTCGGTGACGTCCACGATCGGTTGGTAGCCGCGCGGGTCGTTCGCCCCGCCGAGGTCGACCCACGCCGCCGCGCCGTACCCCGGCATCAGCACGGGGGCGAGCGCCGCGATCACCAGGGCCACGGCCCCGACGGTCAGCCCCGAGGTCGTGACCCGGGCGCGGTCCTCGCGGTCGCCGTGGTCGGTGCCGAGCAGCAGGGTCAGCCCGGCGGCCGCCAGGAACGGCAGCGCGCGACCGAACCCGGTCCCGGAGCTCGCCGTCTCGAGCGGGATCGCGAGCGGGACCGACCACAGCACCAGCAGCGGGATGAGGCCGAGCCCGGGGCGGCGCCACCGGGTGGCGATCTCGTGCGCGAGGTGGACCACCAGCCACGTGGCCGTCGCGATGACCAGGACCACCGGCGTCGACGACGCGACCGGCGCCACCTCCTCACGGATCGCGATGCCCGCATCGCGCAGCAGGTCGGTGAACGCGGCCCACGAGGTGGCGTCGGGGAGCAGACCGGCGGCGGGCAGGGCCGTGACGTAGGTGAACAGCACCAGGCCGACCAGGCTCGCGGTGAGCGCGAGCAGCGGACCGACCCGCAGCCGGCGCAGCGCGGCAGCGAGCGCCAGGGCGAGCACCCCCGCGGCGAGGTAGCGCGGCTGCCAGTTCCCGTCGACGAAGACGCGCCCGTAGGCGGGCAGGATCCCGACCAGGACCAGCCCGACAGCGAGGGTGACGGCGGTGTCGCGGCGCATCAGCTGGTTCCCGCCCGGGCGACGCGGGCGGCGACGAGCTCGCGCCACCGCTCGTCGAGCCGGTCACCGGGCCCCACGACGGTCACCCGCCACCCCGCCGCCTGCAGCCGCGCCGCGGTGCCGTCCACGTCCGTGGTGCTGCGGGCGCGTCGTGCGGCGTGCCGTTCGGCGTCGACCAGGATCGCGACGCGCGAGGTGAACGCGCGGCCCGCCCGGACCAGCTGGCGCAGCTCGTTCGGACCGGGGACCGGCAGCACGGCCACGAGCGCGCCGTCACCGGCCAGTCCCTGCCCGAGCTGCTGGAGCACGGCGGGCAGGTCGACCGGTGTCGGCTGGATCGTGGCGAGGTGTTCGAGCCACGCCTCGGCCGGCCGGGCGCGCGGTACGGCGGTCAGCGGCGCGTCGACGAGCACCACCCCGCGGCCCCGATCGGCGAGGTGGAACGCCGCGGAGGCGGCCGCGGTCACCGCCGTCTCGATCGAGGCGCTCGGGCCGTGCCCGTGGTGGCGGTCGGACCCGACGTCGAGCAGCACGACCGCCCGCGGGTCCTGCGGCGCCTCGGCCTGCCGGACCATCAGCTTGCCGCGGTGGGCGGTCGAGGCCCAGTGGACGCTGCGCAGGTCGTCGCCCTGGACGTACTCGCGGACCGTGGACCGGTCCTCGCCCGAGGCCAACGGCCGCGAGGTGCCCTCCCCACCGGCGACGCTCGCGCCACCGAGCGGCAGACCGGGCGGCAACGACCACAGCGCGGGGTAGACGACCACCTCGGCGGTCCCGGGCAGGCGCAGCGTGCGCGTCACGAGCCGGAACGGATCGCGCAGCTGCACCCGCAGCGGCCCGAGGGTGAAGCGGCCGCGCTGCCCGCCGCGCAGCGGGGTGGTCAACGTCATGCGGCCCGTGGCGGTCAAGGGCGGTGCGGTGACCCGGCCCGCCGAGCTGAGCACGAGCGGGACCTCGTCGTGCAGCTCCAGGGTCGCCGTCGGCAGCCGACCCACGTTGCGCACCGTCACCTCGACCTGGCCCTCGGCGTCGAAGTGCAGCCGCGCGGGACGGACCAGGCGCGAGGTCTGCAGGGACGCCGAGGTGGTCCACACGAACAGGGCCGCCGCGGCGACGAGCCCGAGACCTGCGAACGCCGCCAGCTGCAGCTCGCCGATACCGAACGCGCGCGAGGCGAGGTACAGCGCGATGGCCGCGACGACCATCCCCGTCCCGCGCTCGGTCAGCACCGCTCCACCTCGCTGCGGCTCACTCGGTGGGCGCCGGGACGCCGTCGAGCACGTCGTCGATCACGTCCATCGGGTCGTGCCCGGCGAGCTGGGCCTCCGGGCGCAGGATCAGCCGGTGGGGCAGCACGTGCGGAGCCAGCCCCTTGGCGTCGTCGGGCACGACGTAGTCACGGCCCGCGATCGCGGCCGCGGCCCGGCTGGCACGCAGCATCGCGAGCGCCGCGCGCGGTGACGCGCCGAGCTCCACCTCCGGGTGCGAGCGTGTCGCCCGACAGAGGGCCACGAGGTAGCGCTCGAGCGGCTCGGAGACGTGGACCTCGCGGATGGCCTCGATGGCGCTGGCGATCTCGACCGCGTCCGCCACCGGGGCGATCGTGGCGAGCCGGTCGCCGTGGCCGTGGGTGCGCAGGATGCGCAGCTCGGCGTCGGCGTCGGGGTAGCCGACCGAGATGCGCATGAGGAAGCGGTCGCGCTGGGCTTCGGGCAGCGGGTAGGTGCCCTCGAGCTCGATCGGGTTCTGGGTCGCGATGACCATGAACGGGGCGGCGAGCTCGTAGGTCGTGCCGTCGATCGTGACCGTCCGCTCCTCCATGCACTCGAGGAGCGCCGACTGGGTCTTCGGGCCGGCGCGGTTGATCTCGTCACCGAGGACGAGGTTGGCGAAGACCGGGCCCGGCCGGAACTCGAACTGGCCGGTGTCGGGGGAGTAGACCGTGACCCCGGTGACGTCGGACGGCAGCAGGTCCGGCGTGAACTGCACGCGTGCGACGCTGCAGTCGATGGACCGGGCCAGCCCCTTGGCGAGCATCGTCTTGCCGACACCCGGGACGTCCTCGATGAGCAGGTGCCCCTCGGCGAGCAGCGCGATCAGGGCGAGCCGGATGGTGCCGGGCTTGCCCTCGATGAGGCCCTGGACGTTGGCCTCGATCCGGGCGAGGGTGTCCCGGACGGCGGCGAGGTCCGGCCGTGGCCGGGTCCGGTCGCGAGCGGTCGTCACCTGCGTGCGGTCCTTCGCCGGGACCGGCGGAGGACCGGTCGCCTACCGCGGGCACACCGCAGCGGCCCGCCGCCCCGGTTCGCGGGACGGCGCGAGGGTAACGACCGGACGCGAGGTGCGAACCGGGGACCGGCTCAGCGTGCGATGGAACCCGCGAACCCGCCGGCGTGTGCCGCCACGAGGTCGTCGTCGTCGGGGAAGGCGACCGTCCGGCCGTCACCGCTGGCCCACGGGGAGGGCATGCCGATCCGGCCGAACACCTCGTCGGCGCACGACGGGCAGGTCACCCAACGCTTGGCGACGGTGACGTCGACCCCACGCTCGTCGGTCGCTTCGCTGGTGAACACGACCCGACGTCCGGTCGCGGAGGTCTCACAGCGGTCGCAGGTGTAGGCCACGGTCGGCTCCTCGGTGCCATCGCTGGCGAGGTCTGGGGTCGTGCTCGGTGCCGCGAGCGTGCCCGAACCTGACGTCACCGTCAACGACCCGGACCGGACCGGACACCGTTCGTGCCGACGGCGGCAGCCCGGACGACTACCGTCTGCGGCCGAGCCTGCCCCGACCCGACGCCCGCGCCGCGGCCAGGAGGCACCGTGTCCGACGCCCCCGACGCGACCGTCACCCCGCGCACCTCGCGGGGTGAACGCACCCGGGCGCGCCTGCGCGACGCCGCGCGCGAGGTCTTCGCCGAACGTGGCTACGCGGCCGCCCGCGTCGAGGACGTGGTCGCCGTCGCCGGCGTCAGCCACGGCACCTTCTACACCTACTTCACCAACAAGGCCGACGCGCTCGACGCCCTCATCGACGAGACCGCCCGTGAGCTGCAGGCCGTCGTCGAGGAACCCTGGGACGGTCCGGACGCGGCGCGCGCGATCGCGACGGTGATCGCCCGGTTCGTCGACGTCTTCGGTGACCACGCCGACGTCATGAGCACCTGGCTCGAGGCGTCCGCCCACGAGACCCACTTCCGTCAGCGGCTGCGCGAGGTCCGCGACGGGTACATCGCCCGCGTCGCCGACCAGCTCGGTCCGGCGCTCGAGGGCACCGACCACGACCCGTCGGTCGCCGCCGCGGCCCTCGTCGCGATGGTGGAGGGGTACGCCACCCAGGGTCTGCGGGCCGACGACGCCGCCGACCGCGCGTCGCGCACCCGCACCCTCGCCGCCCTGTGGTTCGGCGGCCTGCTCGGGCTGACCCAGCCCACCGACTGACCCCGGGGCCCGCTCCGCCGGTCGGCGTCCGCTCCGCGCGCCGGAGGCTCCGTCCCT
>CAYSTY010000120.1:0-7055 GCA_964433685.1 uncultured Actinomycetota bacterium
CCCGCGGGTGTAGCTCAATGGTAGAGCTCCAGTCTTCCAAACTGGTGACGAGGGTTCGATTCCCTTCACCCGCTCGACGGCGTCGGTCGGTCGCTCAGGTCGCATCCCCGGCGAGGCGCGCGATCGCGTCACGTAGACGCATCTGCCCGGCGAGTTCGGCGCGGATCGGGCCGAGCAGCTCGGTGTCGGCGACCTCGCGGACCTGGCGTTCGATGCGGCGACGCACGACCGTGCCGCGACGCCGGCCGCTGGCCCGCGCGGCCCAGCGGGTGATGCCACCGAGCACCAGTCGCACCAGCAGCCCACCGAGCAACAGCGCGGTCGGCCACGGCACGGCCCCGACCGCATCCGGTGTCGGCAGCGGCGGCAGCTGCAGCCACGCGACCACACCGAGCGCGGTCAACCACCCACCGCCGACCAACGCGACCAGCTCGGCGACGAGACGCAGCGTCGCCAGCACCGGCGGCCAACGTCGCGGGCGTCCGGGCGAGCCGGCGCGCGCGACGGCGTCGGTCAGGTGCGGCGTCGCGTGCCCGGTCGCGTCCCGGACGGCACGGTCGAGCGCGCCGTGGGTCCGACCCGTCGCAGCATCGAGGTCCAGCTCGCGGGCCAACGCGGACGCGATGCGCTCCTCGGCGGCCGCACGTGGCGGTCCGCCACCGACGTCCACCTCCCCGCGACCGGCCGTGGACGAGCCGCCGAACCGTCGCCACGCCCCGCGCAGCGGCGCCGTCACCGCCCGAGCCAGGGGCGACCGCGACCGCCGGAGCGCGTCGACGCGTGTGAGCGCAGCGGCCTCGACGGCGGCACGGTGACCGTCGACCGCCTCGACCAGCGTCGCGGTGAGCGCATCCACCTCGACGTCCGTGGTCGGCAGCGCGTCGAGGTGGCGGCGCAGGTCGTGGCCGAGGACCTCGGCGTCCGCGACCAGCCGCCGAGCGGCGGCCGTCCGCCGTTCGGCGAGCTCGGTCAACGCCTCCCGCAGCGCGTCGACGCCGGCGCCGGTCGCGGCGGAGGTGGTGAGCACGCGCGCGTCCCCGTGCCCGCCGTCGCGCAGCCGGCCCGTCAGGTCACCGGTCACCTCGGCGACCGCCGCGGCGTCCGGCAGCTCGTCGACGCGGTTGAGGACGACGAGCAGCACGTCGCTGTGCGCGGTGAGGGCGGCGAGCGGCCCGTCGTGCGCGTCGGCACGCGCGTACTTGACCGGGTCGACCACCCAGACGACCACGTCGACGCGGGCGGCGAGGCGCGCGGCGGTCCGCCGGTGCGCATCCGCGACCGAGTCGTGGTCGGGCAGGTCGAGCAGCACGAGACCCGACGGGAGCGCCCCGCCGACCTCGTGACGTTCGGGGACGTCGAGCCAGTCGAGCAGCGCCGTCGTCGCCTCGTCCCGTTCGGCGACCGCGGCCAGCGCGGTCGCGGTGGTCGGCCGCCGGACCCCCTCGGTCGCGAGCGGACGGTCGAGGAGGCGGTTGACCAGCGCCGACTTGCCCACCCCGGTGCCACCCGCGACAGCCGCGACCGTCAGGGCGTCGCCGCGGCCGAGCCGTTCACCGATGCGGTCGCGGAGCGCGGCCGCACGGGCGACCTCGGCGTCGTCGAGCCGACCGGGACCGAGCTCGACCACGGCGTCGAGCGCGTCGATCACGGCGTCGACGCCGGGCACCGCCACCTCGCTGCGCCGGCGCCGTCCGCCACCGCCCCGCATCACCTCGCGGCCCGCAGGACGGTGTCGGCCACCTCGGCGTCGGGGGCGATCGCGGTGATGCCGTCGCGCAGGTCGGCGTGGTCGGCGGTCACCAGCGCGGCGAACCGGTCGTGCAGGTCGGTGGAGATGTCCTCGAGCAGTCGCCGCAGGTTCTGCTCGCCGAACATCCGCACGAGCAGCGCCTGGCTGGCGGCGCTGGCGATGGCGGCGATGCCGACCTCGCCGCCGGTGAGGCCACCGCTGACGGTGAAGACCACCAGGATCGCCGACGTGGCGACGGCGTTGAGCGCGGTCGACCAGCGGCGTGCCCGGACCTGCCGGGTCGTACCGACGGTGAGGACGAGGTCGGCGACGTGCTCGCCCCACGCGTCGACCGCGGCCCGGACCCGGTCGTGGCGTGCGCCGCGGTCGTCGTCCCGCAAGGACGGTGATGCGTCGAGGAGCCGGCGTCCGACGGGGTCCTGCTCGAGCCGGCGGCGGGCGTCGGAGCGGCCGCGTTCCAGCAGCCGTTCGAGCGTGTCGGTGACGGTGGCGGCCACCTCGCTGCGAACCTGGCGCGGGCTCTCGGACGGTGCCGTCGAGTCCCCCAACATCCCGCGAACGGCCCCGCGGACACGCTGGGCGGCCGTCTGGACGCGCAGCAGCACGTCGGAGGCGCCCACGAGGTCGCGCCAGCGGTCGAGCACGTCGGCACGCAGCGGGATGCCGTGCTCGAGCTCGACCTCCAGGGCGTCGCCGAGCCCGGCGTAGGCGGCGTCGACCGCCTCGCGCAGGCGCGCCACGGTGCGGCGTTCGTCCTCGATGGCGGCGGCGAGCGGCGCGAGCTCCACCGGGATCGCGGCCACGACACCGTCGAGGGCACGCCGCCGCGCGTCGGCGCGCGCGCCGGGCCGGGCGAGGTCGGTCAGGAACCGCTGCAGCGGTGCGACCACCTCGTCCGGGAGGCGGTCGTCCTGCACGGACGCGGTGGGGATGGCGACCAGCAGGTCGGGTTCGACGCCCTCGGCCGCCAGCAGGCGCCGCACGTCGGCGACGATCTCGTCGCGGTCGTCGGGGCGCACCTGGGTGACGACGACGCCGACCGCCACGCCGCGGTCGCGTGCCAACCGGAGGTAGCGCGCACCGACCTCATCGGCGTAGGTGCGTGCGGTCACGAACCACAGCCACACGTCGGCGTCGGCGAGCACGTCCTCGGCGAGTTCGTGGTTGCCCAGCTCGACCGAGTCGACGTCGGGCGTGTCCACGAGCGCCAGACCGGCGGGCAGGCCGGGGCTGGTGGCCAGCAGCAACCGCCGTCCGGCGTCGCGGGTCGCATCACCACCGTCGGTGCGGATCCGTGGGAGACCGGTCAGGACACGTTCGTCCGCGAACGCAGTGAGGTCGTCGGGGTGGCAGACGAGGACGGGCGATCGCGTCGTCGGCCGGACCACCGACGCCGCCGCCACACGGGCGCCGGCGAGGGTGTTGACGGTCGTGGACTTGCCGGCGCCGGTGCCGCCGGCGACCACCACGAGCAGGGGCGCGTCGAGGTCGCCCGTGCGGGCCGCGACGCTGCGCAGCAGCCGGGCGGTGGTCGCGGCCCGGCGGCGGTGACCAGACGGGTCGTCGCTCGCGGCGAAACCCGCCGCGTCGAGCGCGTCCGCCAACGCCAGCAGCGACCCGTCGCCACGTGCCCCGTGCTCGCTGCCCGCGTCCACCTGCACCTCCGCTCCGACCGCCGACGCTAGCTCGCGGCCCCGGCGGGTCCATCGGGAGCTGCGACCACGACCCTGGCCGACCGCCGCCGACCGGGCAACGCGTCGGGGGTGGACGAGCGGACGGCGGGCCTCGACCATCGGTGGCGCGCCGACGCCGGCCTCCAGCCGGCGTCCCCCGACCGAGGAGCCACCCGACATGCCCGATCTGACCTGCCTCGCGCTCAACTGCAGCCTCAAGCCCGACGGTCCTTCCAACACCCAGGTGCTGATCGACCAGCTCCTCGACGAACTGGCCGAGCGTGGCGTGACCAGCGACACCATCCGCGTCGCCGCCCACGACGTGAAGCCCGGCGTGGAGTCGGACATGGGCGACGGCGACGCGTGGCCGGCCATCCGCGAACGGATCCTGGCCAGCGACATCCTCGTCGTCGGGACACCGATCTGGCTCGGGAACCCGAGCTCGGTCGCCAAGCGCGTCCTGGAACGTTGCGACGCGTTCCTGTCCGAGACCGACGACGAGGGCCGGTTCGTCACGATGGGCAAGGTGGCGGGCGTGGTCGTCACCGGCAACGAGGACGGTGCGCACAACTCGATCGCGCAGATCTACCAGGGCCTGTCGGACGTCGGCTTCACCATCCCCACCAACGCCGCGACCTACTGGGTGGGCGAGGCGATGCAGTCGACCGACTACGGCGACCTCGACGAGACCCCGGAGAACATCGCGTCCACCACGCGGATGGCGGCGTCCGGTCTCGCCCACGTGGCCCGCCTGCTGAAGGCCTCCCCCTACCCGTCGCTGAGCTGACCGGTCGGCCCCTCGTGCCCATCGGCCCCGCGGACACCCTGCAGCAGCGGGGTGATGTCCCCCTCCCCCTGCAGGACGCTGACACCGCCGGTGGTCTCGAGCACGACGGCGCGGACCGCCCGGACGTCGGTGACGTCGGCCTGCCGCAGGTGCTGGCGCAGGTCGGCGTGCGTCAGCCGGGCGAGCCGCAGGTGGTCCTCGAGCACCTCGCCGTCGCGGACGAGCAGCAGCGGCGCGTTGTCGACCAGCCCGCCGAAGGAACGCGACCGCCGCGCGAGCCCGATCAGGTACTGGAGCGTGAAGAGCGTGGCCAGCGCGACGAGCCCCTCGACCACCGGCACCGTGCCGAGCCCGACCGACGCGGTGATCGAGCCGATCGCGACCGTCGCGACGAAGTCGAACGCGGACATCTGGGCCAGGCTGCGGGGACCGGCGATCCTCGTGGCCGCGATGACCGACACGTAGATCGCGATCATCGACACGAGAGCGACGACGATCGCCGTCCAGCTCGAACCGAGCTGGTCGCCGACCGTCTCCAGGAAGGTCACGTGATCGTGATGCCGCCGTCGACGACCAGCGTCTGACCGGTGACGTAGGACGCCGCCTCGCTGGCGAGGAACACGGCGGCGGCCGCCAGCTCCTCGGGGTCCCCGACGCGGCCGGCCAGCATCCGGGACGCCTGGCCGGCGAGGTAGCCCTCCGGGTACTCGGCGGTCATCTCGGACGGGAAGAA
Source organism: uncultured Actinomycetota bacterium (assembly GCA_964433685.1). Lineage (GTDB taxonomy): Bacteria > Actinomycetota > Nitriliruptoria > Nitriliruptorales > Nitriliruptoraceae > Nitriliruptor. Next base: position 4,944 of record CAYSTY010000120.1, read on the forward strand.
GCCGGGCGCGAGCGAGTTCACCCGGATGCCCTTGCGCCCGGTCCACTGCTGGGCGAGGTCGCGGGTCAGCCCGTCGAGCCCGGCCTTCGATGCTGCGTAGGCCGCCTGGGGCAGGCCCGCCGTGGTGATGCCGAGGACGCTCGAGACGTTGATGATCGCGCTCCCGGGCGGCATCACGCGGCCGCAGGCCTGCGCGACCCAGTAGGCGCCGTTCAGGTTGACGTCGATGACCTGACGGAACTGCTCCGGGGTCTCCCGCGTGGCGGGGACCGCCGTGCCGATCCCGGCGTTGTTGACCAGCACGTCGACGTGACCGAACGCTTCGACGGCGCGTTCGACCAGCCCGGTGGCGTCCTCCGGCACGGCCACGTCGGTGGCGACCGCGACGGCCTTGCGTCCGAGACCTTCGACCATCGCGGCGGTCTCCTCCAGCCGCTCGACCCGCCGCGCGGCCAGCACCAGGTCGGCCCCGGCCTCGGCCAGACCGCGGGCGAAGGCGACACCCAGCCCGGAGGAGGCGCCGGTGACGATGGCGACCTTCCCGTCGAGCCGGAAGCGGTCCAGGATGGTCACGAGCGCGTCCTCGGTCGGATGGGTGCGACGTCGCGCCGGAGGTTAGTTACGCGTTCACCCCGTGCTTGACGTCCTGGCGGGCGGCCTCGGCACCGAGCGCGATGGGCGCGGCGAGGAGCTCGTCGGGGACACCCCAGGCGTCCACCAGCAGCTCCGCGTGCGGTCGCAGCTCGCCGCACAGGGCGTTGATCTCCGCGGTGATCGCCTTGGACCGGGCGCTCGACAGCCGACCGTGCTCGAGGAACCAACCTCGCTCACGTTCGATGAGGCTGAGCGCGTGCAGGTCACGGACCCGGGCGAGCAGCTCGGCCACCTCGGTGTCCTGGCAGGCCCCGACGCGGGCGCAGAACCGTTCCAGCACCTGCCGGTCGATGTGGGCCTGTGCCGCCGACAGGACGTGGTCCTGGACCTCGTTGAAGGCGTCGAACGGGTCGGCGCCGTCCCCGATCGCGCGCTGCAGCCGGCGGGCGACGGAGCTGACGATGTGCTCCTCGCGCCACGACAGCAGCTCGAGCTGCCAGCTCTGGTCGCGCAGGTCGGCGTCGTCGTCGCGACCGGGGACCACGGAGGTGATGGTGTCGAACAGCCGGCGCGCGGCGGTCCGTTCCACGACGGTCTCCACGACCTGGTCGGCGACGAACCGGACCATCCCGAGGGTGTCGAGGGAGCCGAACTCGTCGCGGAAGTCGGTGAGCAGCCCCTTGGCCACCAGCTGGAGCAGGACGGTGTTGTCCCCCTCGAAGGTGGTGAACACGTCGGTGTCGGCCTTCAGCTCCGGCAGCCGGTTCTCGGAGAGGTAGCCGGCCCCGCCGCACGCCTCACGGGCGGTCTGGATCGCGTTCGTCGCGTGCCAGGTGGTCGCGGTCTTGATCCCGGCCGCGAACGACTCGAGCACGCGACGGTCGGGGATCGGTTCGTCCCCACCGGGGGGCGCTTCCCCCCCGCCGAAGGACTCGTGGAGGTCGGCGACCAGCGACTCCTGGGCCGCGTGCAGGACGTAGGTGGTCGCCACGAGCGGCAGCAGGCGGCGCTGGTGCTGGCGGTAGTCGAGGATGACGATCTCACGCCCACCGTCGGGGGCTCGGAACTGGCGTCGTACGAGCCCGTACTTGACCGCGATGGCGAGCGCGACCTTCGAGGCCGACAGCCCGGCGCCCGAGACGCTGATCCGCCCCTGCACGAGCGTGCCGAGCGTGGTGAAGAACCGGCGCCCCTCGTTGTCGATCGGTGAGCTGTAGGTGCCGTCCGCCGCGACCGAGCCGTACCGATCGAGCAGGTTGGTCCGCGGGACCCGGACGCCGTCGAAGCTCAACCTGCCGTTGTCGACCCCGTTGAGGCCGGCCTTGTGGCCGCAGTCCTCGATGGTGACCCCGGGCATCGGCCGGCCGTCGTCGTCGCGGATCGGGACCAGGACACCGTGGACCCCGTGGCTGCCCGACGGCGTCACCAGCTGGCAGAAGACGACCGCGAGCCGGCCGTCCCGTGCGGCGTTGCCGATGTAGTCCTTGCGGGCGTCCTCGTCGGGGGTGTGGACGATGA
>CAYSTY010000121.1:0-7018 GCA_964433685.1 uncultured Actinomycetota bacterium
AGCGCCGAGCCGCGGGTGCCCTACTACCCGGGCGCGGTCGACCGCTGGCGGGCCTTCACCGACGCGCACGGTCAGGCCGAGTGGTTCGGCGAGGCCGGTGACGACCGGGTGCCCTTCACCCTGATCCCCGAGCTCGACCCGGAGGCCGGCGACGACATCGCGTTCACCACCGAGGCGTTCTGCGGCGTCATGGGCGAGGTCCCGCTCGACGCGCCGCGGTCGGTGGTCGAGTACATCGAGCAGGCGGTCGCGTTCTGCAACGACCGGCTGTGGGGAACGCTGTCGGCCAGCATCATCGTCCACCCGAGCTCGCTCAAGGATCCCCTGGTCGCCGAGGCCGTCGAACGGGCCGTCGACGAGCTGCGCTACGGCTCGGTCGTGGTCAACCACTGGTCGGCGGTGCCCTACGGGATGGTGACGCCCACCTGGGGCGCCTACCCCGGCCACACCGTGGACGACATCGGCTCCGGCGTCGGGGTCGTGCACAACACCTTCCTGCTCGAGGACGTGGAGAAGTCGGTCGTCCGCGGCCCGTTCCGCGTGCCGATGCGGCCGGCCTGGTTCCACAACCACCGCCAGCTGCACGGGCTCGGGCGCGCGCTGGCGGGCTACACCGCGACGCGCGACCCCCGGGAGCTCGCCAAGCTCATCTGGGCCGCAGCCCGCGGCTGACCCCGCACGACCCTGGCCGACGCCCGTCCCTCAGGGGGCGGGCGTCAGGCTCAGCAGACGCCAGCGGCCCGGGTCGACCTCGTCGTCGCTGTCGCACGACTGGACGTAGCGCACCCCGGTCGGTTCGCACCGGACGCTGGCCACCTGGGCGACACCGTCGACGTCCAAGGTCACCGCGACGGTGCCGAGCTCGTCCGCGTCGCCCACCGCCGCGACGGTGACCGCGTCGCGACGATCGACCCCGAGCCGGGTGCGCACGAGCACCTCGGCGGCCTGGGCCGCACGGGCCAGGGCGCTGCGGCCGCGCAGTCGGGCGAGGTCGTAGCGACCCGCGCCGTACAGGTCGACCACCTCGAGCGCCTCGGCGACCTGGAGCGAGCCGAAGACCGCGCCGTCCGGCAGCGCAACGAGGTTGCCCGCGAACCGGTGGCCACCGACGTGGCTGACCTCCCACACCGCGTCGCCGTGGAGCGCCGCGAGGGCGTCGACGATGGGGCGGCCGTAGGTGGCGCAGCACCGGTCCCGCTTGCCGTGGGTGCACACCAGCCACAGCGGTCCCTCGAGCGGCTCGCCGATCCCCGGTGGCGACGGCGAGGTGGCGATCCGCGGGTCGAGGTCCGCGAGCTCGGCGTCGGAGCGCACCACGAGCTGTTCGGCCCACGGCGTGTCACCCGCGTGGGCGAGCACGACGGTCCGCCGGTCCGGGGTGCCGGCGTCGCGGCGCCCGGTGGCCTGGGACCGCGGGCGCCGCACGAGCTGGACGCGCACGTCGTCGCCGGCGGCCTCGTCGAGCGCGCGGCCGAGCTCGGCGTCGAGGTTCGACTGCGTCAGCGCCTTGCGCCCCCAGGAGCCGGCCTGTTCGATCAGCACCCACCCGGCGGCGACCGGCGCCGTACCCGCCGCTTGCGCGTCGTGAGCGCGCGCGAGCAGCACGCAGGTGCTGGAGGCCGGGGCCTGGTCCACGCGGGTCGTCCTCGGACGGGAGGGGCGACCCGCGAGGGTAGACCCGGCCGCGGGGTTCGTTCGACCGCCGGCTCGGTTCGTTCGACCTCCTGCTCGGTGTCGTTCGACCTCCGGCTCGGTGTCGTTTGACCGACCTGGCGCTGCGGCGGTAGCCTCATCCGACCGCGCGGACGTCCGTCGACCTCCGTGCGTCCCCCCACGTCCGGTCGTGGGTCCCGCACGGTCGCAGCCGTCCCGGACCAGACCGACACCCGCAGACCCGGATCGCCAGATCCGGACCGGTCCCGCACCACCGGGCCACGCTCACGCGTCGGCCACCCCGAACCGCTCCCGCGGTGAGGGACGGGACCGCACAGATCACGAAGGTGCAGCCGTGTACGCCGTCGTCGCCACCGGTGGGAAGCAGTACCGGGTCCAGCCCGGCCAGGAGCTCACCGTCGAGAAGCTCACCGGTGAGGTCGGAACCACCGTCGACCTGCCCGCCGTCCTCGTCGTCGACGACGAAGGTGGCGTCACGTCGGGTCCGGCGCTCGCCGAGCGCACCGTCGGTGCCACGATCACCGGCCACGGCAAGGGCACCTACGTGCGGGTGTTCACCTACAAGAACAAGTCGCGTCAGCACAAGCGGCGTGGGCACCGCCAGCAGCAGACCACGATCCGGATCGACTCGATCTGACCCGTTCCCGGGCCTCGTGGCCCGGAGGAGAGGTACGACACCATGGCGCACAAGAAGGGCGGCGGCTCGTCCAACAACGGTCGCGACTCCAACGCCAAGCGCCTCGGCGTGAAGAAGTACGGCGGCGAGGTCGTCCGTGCCGGCGGCATCATCGTGCGCCAGCGCGGCACCAAGATCCACCCCGGCGAGAACGTCGGTCGTGGCGGTGACGACACCCTGTTCGCCCTCGTGGACGGGTCGGTCCGTTTCCGCAAGAGCGGCCCGCGCACGACGGCCAACGTCGACCCGGTCGACGCCTGAACGCTCGGCGCGACGTTCCATCCATCCAGCGCGGTAGGGCGGCCCGACGGGCCGCCCTCCGTCGTTCCCGGTGAGGGACCCGATCGTGGACACCCCCAGCTTCGTCGACGAGTGCACCGTGCACGTGCGCGGCGGCGCGGGTGGGTCCGGTTCGGTCTCCATCCGGCGCGAGAAGCACGTCCCGCGCGGTGGTCCGGACGGGGGCGACGGCGGTGACGGCGGCGACGTGATCCTCGTCGCCGAGGAGCGCGTGGCGTCCCTGCTCGACCTGCACCGCCGCCCCCACCGGCGCGGCGAGGACGGCCGCAACGGTGCCGGCAACCGTCGTGACGGCGCCTCGGGGGACGACGTGGTCATCGGCGTGCCCGTCGGCACCGTGATCCGCGATCGCGACGCCGGCACGGTCCTCGCCGACCTCGCCCGCCCGGGTGAACGGTACGTCGCGGCTGCCGGCGGACGCGGTGGTCGCGGCAACGCCGCCTTCGCGACCCGCTACCGCCGCGTGCCGATGTTCGCCGAGAACGGTGAGAAGGTCCGGGAACGCTCGTTGCGCCTCGAGCTCAAGCTCATCGCGGACGTCGGTCTCGTCGGGTTCCCCTCGGCCGGCAAGTCCTCGCTGGTCGGGCGGCTGTCGGCCGCGACCCCGCGTGTGGAGGCCTGGCCGTTCACCACCCTCACCCCCCACCTCGGCCTCATGCGCGGTGGTGAGACGGCCGCGGGTGACCCCATCGACGTGGTGCTGGCCGACGTGCCGGGCCTGATCGAGGGGGCCGCCGAGGGCAAGGGCCTCGGCATCCGGTTCCTGCGCCACATCGAACGCTGCCTCGTGCTCCTGCACGTGCTCGACGCGGCACCGTTCGAACCCGACCGTGACCCGGTGCGCGACCTCGCGATCCTCCGCGGCGAGCTCGCCAAGCACGACCCGTCGTTGCTCGAACGTCCGCAGCTGGTGGTGCTCAACAAGGTCGACCTGCCCGACGGCCGAGCGATGGCCGAACTCGTCCACCAGCAGCTCGCCGACGACCCCGCGGACGTGCTCGAGGTGTCCGCCCTCAGCGGCGACGGGCTCGACGCGCTGCGCTACCGCCTCGGCGCGATGGTCGCGGCCGAGCGGGCGCGCGTGGGTCTGCGCACGGTCACCCCCGACCCCGACGACGAGGTGGTGCTGCGCCCCATCCGCCGCGACGAGCGGGACTTCTCGGTCGGTCGCGACGATGCCGCCCGGTACGTGGTGCGCGGCGAACGGGTCGAGCGCTGGGTCCAGATGCTGCCGCTGACCGAACGGGACGCGGTCCGCTACCTGCAGGGGCGGCTGCGTCGCGCCGGCGTCGAGGCCGCTCTGATCGACGCGGGTGCCCGCGAGGGCGACGAGGTGCTGATCGGCGACCTGCTGTTCGACTTCGAGCCCAACATCGACGACCTGCCCGCCGAGGAACGCGAGTCGATCCTCGCCGGCGAGCTCGACGAGGCCGACGAGCGCGGCGCCGTGGCGGGGTCCGACGACGTCGCGGCACCCGCCGAGGACACCGAGGTGGCCGCGCCGGCGGACGGCGAGGTCACCCCGTGACCGCGCGGTTCCCGCGGCCGAGCCTGGCCGTGGTCAAGGTCGGCTCGTCCTCGTTGCGCGGACCGGACGGTCGCCTCGACCGCGCCCAGGTCGGGCAGCTCGCCGAACAGCTGGTCGCCGCCCGAGCGGATGGCACCAAGCTGGTGCTGGTGTCGTCCGGTGCGGTCGCCGCCGGGATGGGTCTGCTCGGTCTGGACCGCCGGCCGGTGGACCTGCCCACCCTGCAGGCCTGTGCCGCCGTGGGACAGAGCGAGCTGATCCAGACCTACCAGCGCGTCTTCGAACGTGCGGGTCTGGCTGCCGGTCAGGTCCTGTTGACCCAGGACGACTTCGTGCGTCGCAGCCGTTACCTCAACGCCCGGACCTCGCTGCACCGGCTGCTCGAGCTCGGGGCGCTGCCGATCATCAACGAGAACGACGCGGTGGCGACCGACGAGCTGTCCTACGGGGACAACGACCACCTCGCCGCGCTGGTGGCCTCGATGCTCGACGCGAAGCTCCTCGTGTTGCTCTCCGACGTCGCGGGGCTGCACGACGGCGATCCGCGGCGTGACCCGGACGCGCCGGTGATCGCCCGCGTGGACGACGTGGACGGCCTCGATCGGTCGGTCATCGGTGGGACCGGTTCGTACGTCGGATCCGGCGGGATGCGGACCAAGGTCGAGTCGGCCCGGGTGGCGGTGCGCAGCGCCTGCGACGCGGTGGTCGCCGACGCCCGGCGTCCGGCTGTCCTCGCCGACGTGCTCGCCGGCGCGGAGGTCGGCACCTGGTTCGTCGCGGGTCGGCGCCGGCTCGAGGCACGCCGGCTGTGGATCGGGTTCGCGCTGACGGTGCGTGGCCGGCTCCACGTGGATGCCGGAGCGGCCGATGCGTTGCGCCGCCGGGGGACCTCGCTGCTGGGCGTCGGGGTGACCCGCGCCGACGGGACCTTCGCGGTCGGGGACGCGGTCGAGGTGGTCGACCCCGACGGCGCCGTGATCGCCCGCGGGCTGGCCAACTACGACGTCGCGGCGGTCAGCCAGCTCGCGGGACGTTCGACCCGGGACGCAGCCGCGCAGCTCGGACCGGCGTTCGCCCGTGAGGTCATCCACCGCGACGACCTGGTCGTGTTCAGCTGACCCCGGTCCGTCCGGCGCAGGTGACGCACCGCCGCGCCGTGGGACGGGCCTCGAGCCGGGCCGCGCCGATGGGGGCACCGCAGACCTCGCAGGTGCCGTAGCTGCCCGCGTCGACCCGGCCGGCGACCTCGTCGAGGGCGGCGAGCTGACGGCGCGCGTCCTCGAGCAGGGCGGTGACCTGCGCGCGCTCGAACCCGATCGTCGCGCCCTCCGGGTCGTGCTCGTCGTCCGGGCTGTCGGCGGTCGCCTCGAACAGCAGGGCGAGGTCGCGCTCGAGGGCCGCGATCCGCTGCTCGGTCCGGGCCCGGTCCGCCCGGACCCGGTCCGCGAGGGGCTCCCGGTCCGGCGCGTCGGCCGGGTCAGCGGGCACCGGCGACCCGGCGTGCGGTGGACAGGTCCGGCGCGAACCCGACGGTCACCGCGGTGCCGTCGCAGCGGACCGCGGCCGCACCGTCGTCGGCGGTGAAGGTGGTGAGCTGACCGCCGCCGTCGCGGTCCGCCGACGGCGCCGCGGCCGCGTACCAGCTCGTCACGGTGGTGCACAGGTCCGGATCCCCGCCGTCGCGGTCGGTCAGCGCGAGACCCACAACGGGCTCGCCGTCGACGTGCCACAGGCGGACCTCGCCGCCACCCCACGCCGCGGCGCGGTCGACCGGGTCGTCGAGCGCGGCGTCGGTGTCCCCACCTGGCGCCTCGAGCAGCCACATCAGCGGCGCGGCACCGAAGCTGTCGACCAGCTGCTCGCTCCCGCCGGCCGGTGCGGTCAACGTCGGGACGGACAGCGCGGACTCGTCGGCCCGCTCCGGGAACAGCACACCGGCCGAGGTGGCGGGCGGGTCGGCGTAGGCGGCATCGACGGCGCTCCACCCGCCCTCGAGCCAGCGGTCGCACACCAGGTCCATCCCGGCGGTGTAGGGGAAGATCAGCTCCCGGGCGAGGTGGTGGGGGAAGGCCTCGAGCTGCGCCTGCTGACCGACCAGGTCGCCCTCGGTGGCCATGCTCAGCTGGTCGGGCAGGGACAGGTGCTCGAGCGTCCACAGGTTCATCAGCAGGCTCGCGTCCCCCTCGACGACCGCGAGGCGGGCGAGCGCCGCGTCGCTGTCGAGTCCGTCGTCCAGGTCGGGCAGTCCGATCGCCTGGTCGGCGAGGGCGTGCTGCAGCTCGTGGGCGAGGGTGACCCGGTCGATGGTGCGCAGCTGGCCACCGTCGGGGGTGCGCACCACCAGACGCTGGTCGTCGGGATCGTAGAAGCCGGCGACCTGCGAGGTGAGCAGGTCGCGGTTCATCTGCTCGAGGTCGGTGTCGGCCGGCACCGCACGCAGCGCGACCAGCACGTCGGTGTGCGCGGCCAGCTCGTCCGGGTCGAGGTCCTCGTCCAGGATCGCCTCGAGCTCGGCGGTGATCGCCGCGTCGTCGAGGAAGGCGACCTCGACGTCCCGTTCGAAGGCGAGCTCGCGCCCCGTCGCGACCTGCTCGGCGATCACCTCGACGGTCTCGTCCGGGTCGGTGCTGGCGGACGAGCCACCGCCGAGCAGCCCGCCGATGTCCCCGAGGCCGCCGAGGAGGCCGTCGATCCCGCCACCTCCGGCGGTCATGCAGCGCATCCCGGGGACCTCGCCGGAGGCGCCCGACAGCAGCCCGTCGAGCAGGCCACCGAGGTCGCCGCCGTCGCCGCCGAGGAGCCCGTCGAGCAGCCCGCTCAGGTCGTCGTCCCCACCGCCG
>CAYSTY010000122.1:0-6988 GCA_964433685.1 uncultured Actinomycetota bacterium
GGTGCCGTCGTCGCCGCTAGTGGACGTCGGCTCGATCTCCGCTCCGCTCGATGGTCAGTACGCGGTGGTCGCTGTGGTGGCCACAGCGTCGTGCAGGTGAAGCCCGTAGATCCCATCCCCCCGGTGGGTGCGGTCGCCTCGGACGTTGGTCCTCGGTGGCCGCGGTGATCCGGTCGCCCGGATCGTGACCGGCCGGGTGCGGCCGGTGCCGCGGACCCCCTCCGCGCATCGCTCGCTCTGTAGTTGTCAGCACGGAACCAGCGGGTCCCGCGACGGTCCCCCCGGACCCGGTCGCTGCGGTGCCCTCACGCCCTCACCCGCTGTGGCGGGTGGTGAACGCACGGTCACTGTACGTCCGTCCCCCGAGCCCTGTCCACGGGTGTAGGCGTGAACATCCTGTCAAGCTCGGCGTGACATCCTCGGGACAGATGCAACACCTGCCACGCGAGCAACCGCCATCTGGCCGGTCCGGGGCATCCAGCGCCCGTCCTGCCGTCGCCCCGGCCGCACGGCGAACGACACCAACACAGCGTGAATGCACCGTCACTGTGAGTTGTATCGCGGTCAGGAACGTGCGTTCGTCGCACGCATGGGCCGCCGTCCCGGTGGCGGGCCGGACGCAGGGTCGGCCGCTCGCCGTGCCACGGTGGCCACCGTCGGCGCGACCTCCCGCTCCCGACGTGCCACCGACAGTAGGGTCCGCGACCTCGGAGCCGATCGCAGGGGTGTGCGTGGACAGGACCGCTCGTGACAGCGCCTCACCTGGTGCCGACCTGACCGCGGAGGTCGACCTGTCGCCGCCCCCGGTGCGCACCGATCTGCACGACCCCGCGCAGCGGGCCGCCGTCGAGCACGCCATCGGCACCGTCCCCGGGGTGCTCGGCGCTCGGCTCGTGCCCGGCTTCGAACGGCACGTGGACGAGCTCCACGTGCTCACCAGCCTGGACAAGGCGGCCAAGCAGGCCGTCCGTGACGTCCAGACCGTCCTCATGGCGAGGTTCGGCATCCCCACCGACCACCGGGTCATCTCGGTGGTACAGCTCGACGAGGAGCGCGTCGGCGGGCGGCCGACCAACCGGGTGACCATCGAGCACGTGTCGGTCACCCACGCGGGGCTCGAGGTCCGCGCCGAGGTGGCGCTCCGTGACGGGGACGAGGAGCTCGTCGGTCACGGCACGGGTCCGTCCACGCCGGCCGGCCGACAGCGTGCCGTGGGTCGCGCCACGCTCGACGCCGTCCGGGCGCGGCTCGAGGCCGACCGGATCGTCGAACTCGAGGGTACCGAGGTGGTCGAGATCCTCGGCAAACGCCTCGCCATCGCGCTCGTGCACTTCCGCACCAGCCGGGGCGAGCACACCGTGGCCGGGAGCGCGCTGGTCCGCGACGCCAGCGCCGACGCGGTGGCGCGATCGGTGCTCGACGCGCTCAACCGGACCCTGGCGGAAGCCGCCGGCTGACGGCACCCGGTCGGGAGGCGCCGCCCCCGACCGCAGGCACCGCCTGGTCAGAGGCGCTGGGGGTCGCCGCCCGGCGCGCCCACCCCGTCGTCGACGAGTCCGCCGACGGCGCGGAGCTGGGTGACCAGCTGGTCGACGGTCGCTTCCTGGATGACGGCGATGGCGCGCAGGTCCTCGCCCCGCAGGGACAGCACCCGACGGTTGTAGTCCCCGCGCTGCTGCTGGATGGTCTCGCAGTAGCGTCGCAGGCCCGACCAGGCTTCCCCGAGCCCGGCGAGCCGGTGCAGATCCAGCACGAGCCCCCCGCCGGAACGGACCGGCGGCGGCGGGTCCCCGGGGAGCACGTCGCCCGGGCCGACCCCGTAGAAGTCGGCGAGCTCGAGCAGCCTCGTGGCCGAGATGTTGCGGTCCCCACGCTCGTAGGAACCGACGACCGCGGCCTTCCAGCGCCCCTCCGAGCGCCGCTCCACGTCCTGCAGCGACATCCCCTGCTCGATGCGGACACGGCGGAGCCGCTCGCCTACCTCGGTCGTGTACGACACCGCTCTCGCCTTCCCGCGCGCGCCCCGGCCCCGCCGTCCGCGCAGCAGCGGACGGTAGCGGGCGGCCGCCGTCCGCACGGCCGCTTCGCGCAACCCGCGGACAACACCCGGGTCAGCGGCCGCTGCCCGCCGCCCACGCCAGCGTCGCGGCCAGGCCCTCCTCGAGCGTCGTCCACGGCTTCCACCCGAGGTCGCGGGAGGCGGCCGACGCGTCGACGGCGCTGTGACGGACCTCGCCGTCCCGCGCCGGGCCCGACGTCGCCGCGTGGGGGTACTCGGTCGCCGCCGCGAGGGCGCGGAACAGCTGGTTGACGCTGATCCGCTGCCCGGTGCCGATCGTGTACCTGGCGTTGTCCCCGCGGTCGGCGGCGAGCACGAAGGCGTGGACCACGTCGTCGACGAAGACGAAGTCGCGGGTCTGCTCCCCGTCGCCGTAGATCGTGACGGGCTCCCCGGCGAGCATGCGACCCACGAAGGTCGCCACCACGCCACCCTCACCCACGGTGGTCTGGTGCGGTCCGTACACGTTCGCGCAGGTCAGCGCGGTCCAGGCGATGCCGTGCAGCGCCTCGTAGGTCGCCAGGAAGGTCATGGCGGCGCGCTTGCTGGCCCCGTAGGGCGACAGCGCCGGCGGGTCGAACCACTCGCCCACGGGCAGCTGGTCCTCGCGCGGTTCGCCGTAGGAACCGATCGAGCTCGCGTACACGATCTTGCGCACGCCGCCGCGCGCGGCCGCCTCGCACACGGCCACGGTCCCGAGCACGTTGGTGGCCGCGTCCGCGACGGGATCGTCCACGCTGCGGCGCACGTCGACCTGCGCGGCGAGGTGGAAGATCACCTCCGGGCGGAGCCGCTCGACCAACGGCGTCAGGCCCCCGGCGGTGACGTCGAGGCGGTCGAACTCGAACCGTCCCGCGTGACGTTCACGCGCGTCGGCGAGGTTGGTCAACGAACCGGTCGACAGGTCGTCCACCCCCACGACCCGGCGGCCGTCCTCGAGCAGGCGCGACACCAGGTTCGAGCCGATGAAGCCGGCAGCGCCGGTCACCAGGACGGGGCGGTCGGACATCGGGGGACCTCGGTTCGCTGCCGGGCAGGACCGCTGGAGGCTAGTGGCTCGGTGCTGCGGCCCTCAGCAGGCGGCGCGCGGCCGACCCGACCCGCGGAGGGGCCGCGAGGTCCCGTGGGCACGCGTGACGGGTCAGCCCTCCGGGGCCGGGTCCACACCGCGCAGGTCGCCGGCGAGCAGCCCCGACCGGATGCGTTCGACCAGGTCCGAGGGCGCCGCGTCCGCGCACCCACGGCGGACGAGGGCGCGCAACTGCTCCTCGAAGCTGGCGCGGTCCGTGCAGGGGTAGCAGGCGGACAGGTGCTGTTTGACCCGACCGACCTCGTCGGCGGGGAGCTCACCGTCGAGGAACCGCTCGAGCTCGGCGAGCGCCTCCTGGCAGTCGGGGCCGCACTCGCTGCCCCCTGCGCCAGCTGAGGGTGTCGAAGACCGATCGCTCACCCGTGCACCTCCTCAGCATCGTCGAGCAGCCCGCGTTCGCGGGCGTACCCCGCCAACGCCTTCTGCAGCGCCTTCCTTCCCCGGTGCAGCCGCGACATCACCGTGCCGACCGGCGTACCCATGATCTCGGCGATCTCCTTGTACGCGAACCCCTCGACGTCGGCGAGGTAGACCGCGACCCGGAAGGTCTCGGGCAGGTCGGCGAGCGCCTGCTTGACCTCGTCGTCGGTGAACGACTCGAGCACCTCGCGTTCGGCGGACCGGCCGCCGCGGCGGTTGACCTCGTCGTAGAACGAGAAGTCGTCGATCTCGTCCTGCAGGTTCTCCTGCGGGCGTCGCTGCTGCTTGCGGTACAGCGACAGGTAGGTGGTGTGCAGGACGCGGTAGAGCCACGCCTTGAGGTTGGTACCGGGCCGGTACTGGTGGAAGGACCGGTAGGCCTTGGCGACCGATTCCTGCACCAGGTCGGCCGCATCGTGCGGGTCGCGGGTGTAGCGCATCGCCGCGCCGTAGAGCCGATCGAGGTGCGGCAGGACCTCGACCTCGAAACGCCGTCGGCGCTCGTCCTCGGTCAGCTCCTGGCGTACCGGCCCGCCGGTGGGTGCGCTCGCACCGCGACGCGACGTGGCCTCGCTCACGGGGACGCTCCTACCGACGGGGCGTCGCAGCGTAGAGCAGCGGCGACGGGGGTCGGGACGCGCGGGGTGGTCGCTCGGGGGACGACACGCGCACCTCTGTCCACACCTTTCGATAACTTTCATCGCATCTCATCCGTTCTCGGTGTAACGTGACCCGTGACGCCACGCTCCGAGTCCCTCGGAGGCCGGCCCCGCCCCCGCCCCCAGCGGGGCCGGCGCGTCCCCCACGTCGACCGAGGAGCGCGGTGTGACCGACGCCCCCGAGTGGTTCGAGGACGACCTGGACGAGCGCACGGGCGCGCGACGGCGGCTCGTGGTCGTCGCGGTCGCAGCCGTCGGCGTGATCGCGGCGGCAGCCGTCGTACTCGGCCGGGGCCCGGTCACCGACGCGTCGCCCACCTCCGACGCGTCGCCCACCTCCGACGCGGCCGTCACCGGCGGTACCGCGGGTACCACCACCGGCGACGCTCGGGACGCCACCGGCACGCCCCACGACGGCGCCGACGACGGGCCAGTCTCGGCCGACCCGTACCTGCACGATCCCGCCGGTGACGGCCACGCCGATCACCACCGGACGGACAGCGAGCGGGACGTGTCGGGCACCGGCACCGCCGACCTGGCCGAGGCGGTGCCCGCTCTCGGGAGCGAGACCGTCACGCGCGAGGAGCTCGAGGCGATCAGCCTCGTGGTCCTGCGTGCGTGGTTGTCGGACGGGGGCCCCGACGTCACGGTCCCGGGGGTCGAGGTCGATCGACGCGCCTACCTCGAGCACGCGGCCGTGGAGAGCGTCGAGGTCGCCGGCGGCCTGGCGGTGGCCCGGGTGGTGCTGGTCCTGCTCGTACGCGACGGCGAGCTGTACACCGAGGCACTCGTGCGCCGCGCGGCGGTCCCGTTCACCGCGACCACCACCTCCCTGCGACCGGCCGGCACGCCGTGGTGGCTGCCGGACCCGGCTCCCCTGACGGCATCACCCCCCGAGACGTCGCCGAGCGACGACCCGGCTTTGGCGTCGCGAGCGGCCGAGGCGCTGACCGACGCGGGCTACCTCGACGTCGAGGTGGCGTCGGTGGCGACCACCCCGTGGGGGACCGTCGTCGCCGAGGTCACCGCCCGCACACCGTCCGACGACCCGGTCGACGGACCGCTCTGGCTCCACCCGACGCCAGCGGGGCTGGTCGTGCTCGGCGGGGACCACCACCGACCGACGCCCACCGCCGACGACGCCACGCCCGAGGGCTGACCGTCGACGACCCGCCCGCTGCGGGCACCTGACACCACGGGGGAACGACGTGACCGAGCAGGCCACCGTCACACGACCGCGGTCCGCCCGGACCCTCCAGCGCCGTCGCACGCCTCCGAACCGGCCGGAGGCAGCCCGCTTGGCCGGGCTGCTCGTCCAGGTCACCGCCGAGGTGGCCGCCGGTCGCCGCCCGCTCGCGCAGCTCGACCGGGTGCTCGCACCGACGCTGGTGCGCCGCATCGCGGCCGGCCTGGGTCCGGGCCTGCCACGTCCGCAGGAGCCCGTGCGCATCGTGCGGTCGATCGCCGGACCCCCGACCCCGAACGGTGCGGTCGAAGCCACCGTCGTGATCGAACGTGGCGGCCGGGTCAGCGCCGTCGCGGTGCGCCTCGAACGGCACCACGGGGCGTGGCGCGCGACCGAGCTGACCGCTCCCGAGGACGGCTACCGCCCGTTGCCGACCCGGTCGAGCCCCGACGGGCCGGTCCGCGACGCGTTCGACGAAGCCGCGGCGGAGGCCGAGGCCGCCGCGGAACGGCTCAGTCCTGACCGTGGCAGCGCTTGAACTTCTTGCCCGACCCGCACGGGCAGGGGTCGTTGCGCCCGACCTTCTCGTCGGCGGTGTACGTCCCGCCCGCGGCGACGCGCCGGACGGTGGAACCGTCGGCCCGCTGCTCCACGGTGCGGCCCCGCTCGTCGGTCGTGGTCGATGCGCCGGCATCGACGGTGTAGTTGGCGCCGCCGGCGGTGCCCGACCTGTAGGTCAGCCGCTGGGCCGGCCGCTGGTCACCGAGCGGGATGGCCGCAGCCACGTCCGCGGGGGTCGGGCGGTCGGCGTCCTCGCCACCCGCGTCGACGGACGGCTGACCGTCGCCGTCGGCGCCGGTCCCGACGGCGGCGGGCGTGGGCCCGGCCCCCGCGGTCGGCGCGTCGGCCGTGTCCCGGGGCGCGGGTGCAGCTCCGCCGGCGCGCACGGTGCCGGCCGGCGCCGTCCGGAGACCATCGGGCGCCTGCTGCTGCTGGTCGTCACCCTCACGGCGGACGGGCAGACGGAAGAAGTAGGTCGTGGCCTCCTCCTTCAGACCCGCCATCATCTCGCTGAAGGACGCGAACGCCTCACGCTGGTACTCGGTGAGCGGGTCACGCTGTCCGACCGCGCGCAGGCCGATGCCGTCACGCAGCGCGTCCATCTCGTAGAGGTGCTCGCGCCACTTGCGGTCGACGACCGACAGGATCACGCGCCGTTCGACCTCACGCATCACCTCGGGTCCACCGACCTCCTCCTCGCGTCGCTCGTACGCGGCGTGCGCGTCCGCGATCAGGTCCTCGACGAAGCTCGTCCGGTCGAGGCGTTCGATGTCGAGGCCGGCGAAGTCGAAGCCCGTGTCGTAGACCGCTTCGATCCGCACCGCGAGCCCGTCGAGGTCCCAGTCCTCGGGGAACACCCCGTCGGGGCAGTGCTCGTCGACGAGCTCCTCGATGGCGTCCTCGAGGTACTTCTGGGCGAGCGTCTCGACCGCGTCGAGGTCACCTTCGAGCAGCTGCTGACGCTGGCCGTAGACGACCTTGCGCTGCTCGTTCATCACGTCGTCGTACTTGAG
>CAYSTY010000123.1:0-6966 GCA_964433685.1 uncultured Actinomycetota bacterium
CAGCGTCTGCTCGACGGGCAGGGGCACGCCGACAACCAGGTCATCTGGTTCATCGATGCGGACGAGAACGGTGATGCCTCGGGCGAGATGGCCGTCAACGACCTCGCCTTCGACACCATCGCCGAGTGGATGAGCAACCGCGAGGAGGCGCCCGACGCGGCAGCGGGTGAGGTCAAGCCGGTCGACGCGGTGGACCGGTGCTTCGACGAGTCCGGTGGCGACCTCGCCAAGGGCGACGACGTCTGGGACGGCATCCTCGACGGTGGTGAACCGGGCGCCTGCACGAGCATGTTCCCGGTCTACTCGACCTCGCGCATCGAGGCCGGCGGCCCGATCACCGGTGACGTCTACAAGTGCCAGGTGATGCCCGTCGCGACCGCGGTCGAGGAGGGTCTGTACGGCACGTGGGTACCGGACGAGGACGAGCTCGCGCGCCTCGAGGCGATCCACCCCGACGGCGTCTGCGACTACGCGCTCCGTGGGGTGGCCGACCCCCGGGCGGACGTCGCCCCGGCCCCCGGCGTGACCGGCGGTGCCGGGACGCTCACCGTCGATGGCGCCGAGCCGGGTGCGACGGTCCAGGTCCGGCGGGCGGGCGATGTCGCCCAGCGGGCCACCGTCGGTGAGGACGGCGGCGCGCGGATCGACCTCGATCCGGGCACGTACGTGGTCGCCGCCGAGCGTGACGGCGAGCGGGGCCTGCTGTCCGCGCCGGTCACCGTGACCGAACGTGGTACCACCCCGCCGCCGTCGCCGCCCCCGACCGACCGCGTCAGCTTCTCGGACGTGCCGGCCTCGTACGTGCACCACGACGCCATCGTGGCCCTGGCGCGCGAGGGGATCATCCGCGGCTACGCGGACGGCACCTTCCGGCCGCTGCAGACGCTCACCCGCGGCCAGCTGGCCTCGATGCTCCAGCGGCACCTGGAGCTGCCGGCCGGACCGAGCGGCGTGTTCAGCGACGTGACCGCGGGGCACCCCCACGGTGCAGCCATCGAGGCGCTCGCGGCGGCTGGCGTCGTTCGCGGGTACGCCGACGGCACCTTCGGGTCGACGGACGCGTTGCTGCGCGACCAGCTCGCCGGGATCCTCGCACGGGTCGCCGAGCTCGACGACCTACCCGGCACCTCCTACCGCGACACGGCGGCGAGCACCCACCGTGGTGCCATCGAGGCGCTCACGGCGGTCGGAGCCATCCAGGGCTTCCCGGACGGGACGTTCCGCCCCAGGCAGCCGGTGACCCGCGCGCAAGCCGCCTCCATCCTCCACGGCGTCAAGGACGAGCTGGCCACCCTCCGGTGACCGTCGGTCCGACCGGCCCGGGTACCGTCGGGCCGGTCGGACCCGGCGGCGCCATCCGGGATCCGCGACGGGGGGGTCGTGCAGCGACGGCATCGTCCACGACGTGACGACGGGGGATCCGCCGCGCCGCGGGTCCTGTCCGCGTTCACCGACGAGACCGACGAGCCGGTCAAGCTGTGGGCGCTCGCCCTCGCGGCGGGCGCTGCGGCCATCGCCTACGCGACCGCGTCCATCTGGGACGCGTCGACCGACGCCCTGCTCGTCGTGCCGCTGCTCTACGCCGGCGCCATCATCGGTGCCTCGACCTGCGCCCTGGTGCTGCGGCTGCGCGGGCACATCCTCGACGACCCGGTCCCACGCTGGCTCGCGGCCGCCTTCGGGATCGCGGCTGCCGCCGCGCTCGCGCAAGGTCTGGT
Source organism: uncultured Actinomycetota bacterium (assembly GCA_964433685.1). Classification (GTDB taxonomy): domain Bacteria; phylum Actinomycetota; class Nitriliruptoria; order Nitriliruptorales; family Nitriliruptoraceae; genus Nitriliruptor. Next base: position 1,719 of record CAYSTY010000123.1, read on the forward strand.
CCTCATCGACGTGGCGGCCGGCCCGTCGAGGGTCCCGTCCTCCGGTGCCGGTGGCCTGTACCTGCTGTGGCACCTCGGGTTCGCCGGGTTCATCGCCGGTGCGCTGCTGACCAACCTCGGTCGGGGACGCCGTGGGACGACCGTCGTACGCCGGGTCCTGCTGGCGGCGGCGCTGGTGACGGTGGTCCACGCGGCCGTGGGACCAGCCTGGCCGGCGTTGCCCGAACTGGTCGACGCCGGCGGACGGTTCACGCCGGTCTACCACCGTTGGGCGCTCGCGATCGCCGTGCTGTCGGTCCTGGTCGCGATCACCTGGATCGTCCGCTGCGGTCCACGTCCGTCGCAGGTGGAGGCGTGGGTGTCGGTCGCCCTCATCCTCGCCGCGGCCGACATCGCCATCGCCCGTGGCGCGGGCGCGTTCTTCGAGCCGCTGTGGTGGGCCAGCGCGTCGGTGCGCACGGCGACCTTCACCATCCCCGCCGCGGGGCTCCTCGGCGACGCGGCTCGCTCGCTGCGGCTGCTGCGGCGGCACGAACGCAGCCTCGCCGAGCGGCTCGCGGCCGAGGTCGACCGTGTCACCGCGGAGCTCGACGCCGCCCCGGCTGCGCCCGGTGCGGCCGAACGCGTGGGGGAGCTGCTGGCATCCGGCACGCTCCGCTGCGCGTACCAACCGATCTACTCGCTCACCTCGGGTGAGCTCATCGCGGTCGAGTCCCTGGCCCGGTTCCCCGACGGTCACGCGAGGGGACCGGACGTGTGGTTCGCCGAGGTCCACGCCGTGGGGCGCGGCGTGGAGCTCGAACTCGCCGCCGTCGATGCGGCGCTGTGCGGTGCTCGCGAGCTGCCCGTGGCGGTGCCCCTCACGGTGAACGTCTCGCCAGAGGTGCTCTGCCGACCGGAGCTGCTCGAGCTGCTCGACCAGCACCCGCACCGGTCGGTGATCGTCGAGGTCACCGAGCACGCCCCCGTCGACGACTACAACGAGCTCGCGGTGGCGACAGCGGCGTTGCGCGACCGTGGTGGACAGTTGGCGATCGACGACGCCGGCGCCGGGTTCGCCAGCCTGCGGCACATCGTCCGGCTCGTGCCGGACATCATCAAGCTCGACATGACCCTCACCCGGGACATCCACCTCGACCCGGTGCGCCGGTCGTTGGCGTCGTCGCTGACCACGTTCGCCGAGCGCATCGGCGCCCTGCTGATCGCCGAGGGGGTGGAACGGCACGCCGAGCTCGAGGTCTGGCAGGAGCTCGGGGCCCACGCCGCACAGGGCTACCTGCTCGGCCGACCGGGGGAGCTGCCGGTCCCCGACCACGCCGGGTCCGTGGTCGCGGGGCGTCGCGGTGAACCGCGGGCGAGCAGGATCGACGGCTCGGCGAGCGGGATCGACGGGTCGGCGAGCGAGGTCAACGGGTCGGTCGGACCGACACGTCCAGGTCGATGACCCGGTCGGCGACCGCCGCAAGCAGCGCGGCGTCGTGCGAGATCGCCAGGACGCCGAGCTCCCCGCGCCGGGCGCGATCGGCGAGCGCGTGCCACAGCTGGGCCTGGGTCACCGGGTCCAGCATCGCCGAGATCTCGTCGGCGACCAGGAACGGCGCGCCGCTGACGAGCGCACGTGCGACCGCGATGCGCTGCAGCTCGCCGCCGGACAGCTCGTGGGGGAACCGCCGCAGCCAGCCCGCGCCGATGCCGAGCTCCTCGAACAGCTCGGGGTCGGGCGGCCCCGCCTCGGCGAGCACCTCCTCGATGTGCCACCGCGGGTCGACGGCGAGCTCGGGGTGCTGGAACACGAGCTGGACCGGTGCGACCACGCCGGTCGGCAGCGGTGCCCCGTCGACCTCGACCCGTCCCTCCGCGGGTGTGAGGTAGCCGGCGAGCAGACGACCGATGGTGGTCTTGCCGGTGCCGCTCGGGCCGCGCAGGCCCACCACCTCGCCGCGAGCGACCTCGAGGTCGAACCCGTCGATCAGCCACGGACCGCGACGTCCGTGCCGGAAGCGCAGCCCGTGGGCGCTCAGCACCGCACGACCTCCTCGGCCCGCACGCAGCGCACCGTGGACGTGCCGACCGGTCGGAACGCCGGCCGGTCCGCCCGGCACTCGGCGACCACGAACGGGCAGCGGTCGGCGAACAGGCACCCGGGCGGCAGCTCGTCCGGCGGGGGCTGGCTCCCGTGCAGCGGTACGAAGCCGTTGCGGGGCAGGGCCGCCCACAGCGCCTGCGTGTACGGGTGGTGCAGACCGGTGCCGTCCCCGCGTAGACCCGTGGCGGGCAGCTCCTCGACGGTCGTGCCGGCGTAGAAGACCACGACCCGGTCCGCGACGGTCAACGCCTGTTCGAGGTCGTGGGTGATCAGCACCACACCCGCTCCGGCGTCCGCCAGCCCCCGCAGGTGGGTGAGCGTCTCGGTGACCACCGCCTCGTGGAGCCCCGGGGTCGGCTCGTCGGCGATGACCAACCTCGGCCGGCCGATGGTCGCCGTGGCGCCGAGCACCCGTCGCGCCATCCCACCGGACAGCTCGTGCGGCAGCTGCCGTTCGGTGCCCGCCGCCAGGTCCACCCGGGCGTACGCCTCGCGCGTGGCCGCAGCGGGGTCGGGCCGTCCTGCGAGCACCGCGGCCCGACGGGTCTGACGTCCCACCCGACTGGTCGGGTCGAGGAAGGCCACCGACTGGGGGACCAGCGCGATCCGCCGGCCGCGCAACCGCACCCGACGGTCGGGGTCGAGCGGCGCACCCTCGAACCGGATCGTCCCGCGCTCCTCGGCGTTGGGCGGCAGGAGCCCGAGCACGGCGTGGGCGAGCAGGCTCTTGCCCGAGCCGGACGCGCCGATGACCGCCACCAGCTCGCCGGCGTGCACGTGCAGGTCGAGCCCCGTCACCACGTCCAGCCGCGTACGACGCAGCCCCGCGTCGTACTGGTGGAAGCTGATGGCCAGCTGCTCGACCTCGAGGATCGGCGCGTCACGGCGGTGGTCCTCGCTCACTCGTGGACGCTCCTCGGATCGGTGAGCGCACGCAGCTGCTCACCGAGCACGTCGATCGTCTTGACCATCGCCAGGAGCGCGAGACCGGGCAGCAACGCGAGCCACCACGCGCCAGCCGACAGCTCGCGCATCGAGTCGGCGAGGATGATGCCGATGGCGGGTGCGTCCGGGGGCAGACCGAAGCCGAGGAAGGACAGCGCCGCCTCGTGCAGGATCGCGTGGGGGAACAGCAGGACGAGCCCGACGCTGGCGTGCGGCAGCAGGTGGCGCCACAGGTGGCGTCGCGCGACCCACCACCCGTCGTGTCCGAGCCGGGTGGCGAGCTGGGCGTAGTCGGAACGCATCACTCGGCGCGCCTCGCCGCGCAGCAACCGGGTGAGGGCCGGCCAGTGGGTCAGCCCCACGGCGATGATCACCCCGTGCAGCCCGCGGCCGACCGCGACGGCGACCAGGATGAGCAGCACGAGGTGGGGCAGGGCGAGGAACAGGTCGACCAGCCAGCCGACGGCGGTGTCGACCCGACGTCCGATGGCGCCGGCGAGGGCGCCGAGCAGCAGGGCGATGGCTGCGCTCGCGGCCGCCGCGAGCCCCCCGATGAGCAGGCTCAGGCGGAGCCCGACGACCGTGCGGGCGAGCAGGTCCCGTCCGAGCCAGTCGGTCCCGAACGGGTGGGCGAGGCTCGGCGGCTGGCGGCGCGCCAGGAGGTCGGGGCGTGCGGCGGCGTCGCCGAGGAGGCTGCCGGCGACCACGATCGCGACCAGCAGGCACGCCAGGACACCGAGGGTGATCAGTGTCCTGGCACGGCGATCGGGCAGGACGTCGGCGCGGGACAGCTCCAGGTCGCGGCCGGCGGGCAACGCGCTCACGACCGGTCCTCGGGCAGGACCCCGACGCGGGGATCGGCCAGGCGTTGGGCCACGTCGCCGAGCTGGTTGCCGACGAACACGAACACGGCGGCGAACAGGGCGATCCCGAGCAGCAACGGCACGTCCCCGCGGGTCCCCGCCTGCACGGTCGCCTGACCGAGACCGGGGTAGTTGAAGACCTGCTCGGCGAGGACCGACCCGCCGAACAGCTCCGACAGGGATGCGAACTGCAGCAACAGCGCCGGTACCGCGGCGTTGCGCAGGACGCGGTGGCGGATCAGCCCCCACCGGGTCTCCCCCTGCGCCCGGGCGAAGGTGGCCACCTCGCTGTCGAGGACGTCGATGGCGCGCTGGCGGGTGTGCAACGTGATCGGCGCGATCCCGACGATGCTCAGCGTCGCGGCCGGGAGCAGGAGGTGGTGGAGCCGCTGACCGAACGTCGCGCTGGCCGGATCGATGCCGAGCGGGGTTGCGCCCGAGGTGGGGGTCCAGCCGAGCGAGACCGAGAAGACGGTCAGCAGCAGGAGACCGACCCAGAACGTCGGTGCCGACGCGAGCGTGTAGGCGACCCAGCGGATAGCGCGGTCGAGGCGCGACCGCCGCGTCGCCGCAGCGAGGATCCCGAGACCGAACCCGAGCACCCCCGACAGCACCCACGCCGTGGCGAGCAGACCGAGCGAGGCCACGAACCGCTGGCCGATGACCTCGGTGACCGGCGCGTTGAAGATGGTCGAGGTCCCGAGGTCGCCGCGGACCACGTTGCCGGCCCAACGGGCGAACCGCACCGGGGCGGGCTCCCCGAGGCCCCACCGTTCGGCGATCGCCTCACGCTGCTCCGCCCCGATACGGATGCTGTCCCCGCCGACGTAGGCGTCCACCGGGTCGATGGGGGAGGCCTCCATGAGCACGAAGCCGAGGACGGCGACGCCGAGCAGCAACCCCGCCAGCCGCAGCAGCCGACCGCCGAGGAAACGCAGCAGGGGACGGGCCCGGGGGGTGTCACCCGCGCGGGGCGTCCGGGGGCCGTCGAGGTCGCCGGTCAGCAGCTCCACTGCCACCGCGACAGACCTTCGGTGATGGGGTAGCCGTGGCCGTGGGGTTCGATCTGGAGCTCACCGAGCTCGAGGCAGTCGTGCACGAGGTAGGTGTGGTCGACGTTGACCAGCCACGCCCACGGTGCCTGACCGGCCGGACCGAAGCCCTGCCCGTCGGGTCCCACCGCGGCGGCACGCAGGTGGACGTTGGCCTCGTCCTCGTCGCCGGCCGCCATCGCGAGGTCGAGCTGCTCGTCGACGTACGCGTCCTCGAAGTGGTTGACGTTGAACAGGTCGTCGGCGTCGATGTACGAGCTGTGGTGGAGCTGGTGCAGCTCGCTGGCGTCGTGGCTGCCCCA
>CAYSTY010000124.1:0-6829 GCA_964433685.1 uncultured Actinomycetota bacterium
GTCGCAGCGGCTCAGCTTCCGAGTCGCAGCGGCTCAGCGTTCGATCCGGAACGAGGGCAGGTCGAGGACCGCCACCTCCCGGACGGTCACGTCGGTCACCTCGGCCGACGGCGGACCGCCGGCGTGCACCCAGGCCTCGACCGTCTCGACCGCGTCCGGGTCACCCTCGAGGTGGGCCTCCACGCCGCCGTCGTCGCGGTTCTGGACCCAGCCGCGCACGCCGTGGCGGTCGGCCACCCGGCGCAGCGACCACCGGAAGCTGACGCCCTGCACCCGACCGGTCACGACCACGTGACGTGCGACCGGCGCGGGCGCCTCGCCCTCGGACGCGTCGACCACGCCGCCCTCCTGCGTCGCTCGGCGCCCCGGCCGGGGGCGCGTCGTCAGATCATGCACCGTTCGCAGTGGTAGGTGTAGATGCCCTTCTTGATGCGGGTGCGCACGATCGGTCGCCGGCAGCGCAGGCACGGCAACCCGTCACGACCGAACACCTTGAGGTGCTCGGCGATCTCCTCGTCGTCCCCGGCCTCGGGTGCCTCCACCTCGTCGAGGGTGGCGCCGACCTGCTTCATCGCCAGCGTCAGCACCTCGTGCATCGCGCGGTACAGGCGACGCACCTCCTGGGTGGACAGCTTGTCCGACGGGTGGTCGTGTCGCAGACCAGCCTCCCAGAGGATCTCGTCGGAGTAGACCGGCCCGATGCCGACCACGTGCTCGGGGTCGATCAGCAGGAGCTTGAGCGGCTTCCTGGCCGCCGCCAGGAACCGGCCGAACTCCATCCAGGTCGGGTTGTCGTCGAGCGGGTCGAGCGCGTCCGGGTTGACGCCGGCGGCCTCGAAGGCGCCCTCGGTCGGGACCACGCCCGTGCTGGCGGTGGGCTCGTCCCCCGGTTCGGCGAGGTGGATCGCGCCCCCGGTCGTGAAGGTCACCGCCACGTGGGTCTGGTCCCCGAGGTCGGCGGTCGCCGTCTCGCGGAACAGCTGCCCCTCCGCGCCCGGGTCGATCACCCAGGTGTGCTCGTCGTCGAGGTCGAGGAACAGGGTGTGGCCGCGGCGGCGGACGGCCTCGAGCTTGCGACCCTCGAGCGCCTTGACCAGCTCGGGCCGGTTGCGGTGGAAGGCACGCACGATGCCGGTCGAACCGACCGTCACATCCTTGATGCGCTTGCCCACGACCTCCTTCTCGAGGTCCTTGCGCAGCACCTCGACGTCGGGAAGCTCGAGCACCGGGACTCCTCTGATGGCGGTGTGGCAGGGGGCGGAGCGGTGCCGCCGGGCACGTCCGACGGGACGTGTCGCACGGGGCGGGGAGAAGGGACGACGCTAGCGGACCGGGTGCCTCGGCGGCCCGCCCCAGCGGGTGCCGGCGACGGGTCAGGTGCCCTGGACGCTGTCCACGACGTCCTCGAGCCGGCGGTAGGCCTCGCGGGCGGCCCGTTGCTCGGCTTCCTTCTTGTTGCGGCCCTCGCCCCGGCCGACGACCTCGCCCCCGACGGTCACCTCGGCGGTGAAGGTCTTCTGGTGGTCGGGACCGGTGTCCTCGACGACGTACCGCGGCAGGCTCTCGTAGCGCGCGGCGGCGAGTTCCTGCAACGAGGTCTTGTAGTCGAGCGCCGCACCGCGGCCGGCGAGCTCGTCGAGCCGTGCGGCGAACAGGCGCTGCACCAGGTCGTAGGCCGTCGCGAACCCCCGGTCGAGGTAGACCGCGCCGAGCACGGCCTCGAGCGTGTCGGCCAGGATCGAGTCCTTGTCGGCGCCGCCCGACGCCGCCTCACCGCGACCGAGCTTGACGAACCCCCCGAGGCCGATGCCCCGGGCGATGTCGGCCAACGACCCGGTCTTGACCGCCGCGGACCGCACCTTGGCGAGGCGGCCCTCCTGTTCGGCGGGGTGGGCGTGGAAGATCTCGTCGGTGACCACGAGCGCGAGGACGGCGTCGCCGAGGAACTCGAGCCGTTCGTTCGGGTCGACCGCACCGTTCTCGAACGCCCACGAGCGGTGCGTGAGCGCCTGTTCGAGCAGCCCGAGGTCGTCGAGGTGGACGTCGAGGTCGGCCGCGAGCTGCGCGGCCGGTCGGGGCGGACGGACGGAGGCGTCGCTCACCGGCGACCGGACCGTACGCGCGCACAGCGACGCCGGCCCCGCTCGATCAGCGGCGCCGGCGACGGGAGGACCAGCCGCGTCAGCGGCCGGCGGGAGGTCACGCGGAGGGCTCGGTCACGACCCGGCCGCCGTAGGTGCCACAGGTGGCGCACACCGTGTGCGGACGGGTCGGCGCCTTGCAGCGCGAGCACGTCGAGACGGTCGGGGGGGCGGTCCGCAGCCACTGCGCCTTGCGGTGTCGGGTCCGCGAGCGCGACAGCTTCCGCTTCGGGACGGCCATCGGTTCCTCCTTGGGCGCCCGGCGGGCCGGGCAGGTTCGGGTGGTGGTGGTCAGGTCGGGTCGGCGGGCAGGTCCAGCTCGGCGAGCTTGGCCCAGCGCGTGTCGGGCTCGGGCTCGTCGCCGTGGCCACAGTCGCCGGTGTTGCGGTCGGTGCCGCAGACCGGGCACAGCCCCTGGCAGTCCTCGCGGCACAGCACCCGGGGCGGCAGGTCGATCACGACCGCGTCGCGGACCAGCGTCGACAGGTCGATCGCGGTGCGGTCGTCGAGCAACTCGTAACCCGGGTCCTCGTCCTCGTCATCCTCGCGCTTGGTGGGGTCGAGGAACAACTCGGCGACCTCGAGCGTGCGGTCCGCCCGCTGCGGTTCGAGGCAGCGGGCGCACGGCAACGACAGCGCGACCTCCACCCGCCCGCGCACGAGGATGCCCTCCACGACCGAGTCGAGGTGCAGGTCGAGCCGGAGCGGGTCCTCGATGGACTCGTCGGCCGGGCCCCACGGGTCGGTCCCGAACGCGTCGCGTCCGACCTCGGCCACGAGGGCACGGGTCTCTCCCGGGGAGCCGACGAGGTCGGTGACGGGGACGCGCACGGGCAGGCACCTGGAGCGAGGGAACGAGGGGACGGTCGGCCGGCACGCGAGCCGTCCGGACACCGCTGGCGGACGTCACGCGCACGACCGCGCGAGGGGAGCGAACACGCGCGCAGGGTGGCGGAGACGTGGAGCCGGGGCGACGACCCACGACGGTACCAGGCACACCCGAGGACGCGAGCGCGCGGTGCACGTCCGAGCGCGCGTCGACCTCCGTCGCGCCGGTCAGCCCTCGTCGAGGTCCGCGAGCTCCTCCTCGGCGAGCTGATCGGTGTCGAGGCGTCCGCGCAGCTTCTGACGCCCCTTCTCCACCGCGGAGAGGGTCTTGTTGAGCACGACCTCGAAGTTGGCCAGCTTGGCGTCGACGTAGTCCTCGGCCTCGAGCCGGATCTGCCGGGCGTGATCGCGGGCCTCGTCGACGAGGCGGGCCGCCTCGCGCTCCGCCGCGCGGGCGACCTCCTGCTGGGTCACGAGCCGGTCGCGTTCGACGCGGGCGTCGTGGAGGATGCGGTCGGCGTCGGCCTCGGCCCGCGCGAGGATCTCGTCGCGTTCCTTGACCACCCACCGGGCCTGGGTGAGCTCGTCGGGCATGGCGTCGCGGACGTCGGCGACGAGACCGTCGACCTCCGCCCGGTTGACCATGATGGAGGCCGACAGGGGGACGGTCTTGGCCTCGGCGACCAGCCGTTCGAGCTGGTGCAGCTTGGCCTCGACGTCGAGCGGGACGCCGCGGGGGTCGGACATCGGTGGCACTTCCCGGGAGGTTCGAGGGACGCTCCGGCGCGGTGGCGCGGGAGCCGTGGCGGTGGGTGGAGCCTACCCCTCAGCCGTCGGCGTCCTCACGGGCGCCGCGGTACCTGGCGCGGAGGGCGGCCTCGATCGGCGGTGGGACGGTGCCGGCGATCGGCCCGTCCCAGTGCGCGATCTCCTTGATCAGCGAGCTCGACAGGTGGGCGTGCTCCAGGCTGGTCGCCAGGAACAGCGTCTCGACCCCGCTCATCTGGCGGTTCATCTGCGCCATCTGGAGCTCGTACTCGAGGTCGCCCACGCCACGCAGGCCCTTGACGATGGTGCCGATGTCGTGCGCGGCGCAGTAGTCGACGAGCAGCCCCTGGAACCGATCGACCTCGACGTGGCCGGCGACGTCGGACACGGCCTGCTCGATCAGCTCGATGCGTTCGTCGGTGGCGAACAGGCCCCGCTTGCGTGGGTTCTCGAGCACGGCGACGACGACGCGGTCGAAGCGGGCGGCGGCGCGCGCGACGATGTCGAGGTGTCCCACGTGGATCGGGTCGAAGCTGCCGGGGAAGACGGCGGTGACGCTCACGAGGGCTCCAGGAGGGTGGCGCGGTGCAGGGTGGTGTCACCGTAGCGACGGGCCGTGGCGTCCCCGAGCTCGGCGGGCCAGGCGGGGGTGGGCTCGCGGCGTCCGCGTTCGAGGGTCACGACGGCACCGGGCGCGAGGTGGCGCAGCAGCGCGGTGAGCGCCGCCGCGAGCTCGCCCTCCGCGATCGCGTACGGCGGGTCGGCGACGACGACGTCGAACGGTGCGTCGGCCAGCTCGCCGACCAGCGCCTGCTGCACGTCACGGGCCAGCACCGTCGCCCCGGGCAGGTCGACCGCGTCGATGTTGGTCCGCAGGGACGCCAGCGCACGCCGGTCCCGCTCGACGAACGTCACCGCAGCCGCCCCGCGCGACAGGGCCTCGAGGCCGAGGCCACCGCTGCCCGCGTACAGGTCCAGGACGTGTGCCCCACCGAGCGCCGGCTGCAGGGAGGAGAACCACGACTCCTTCACCCGGTCCGAGGTCGGCCGCGTCCGGTCCCCCGGCGGCGCGACCAGACGACGACCCTTCGCGACCCCCGCGATCACCCTCACGGTGCGACGGCGCCGGTGCGCGTGAGGACGAACGCGAGCACCTCGGCCTCGTCACGCCAGGCGTCGTAGCGGCCGGACCGGCCGGCGTGACCGGCCCCCATCTGCGTCTTGAGCAGGAACGGTCCCCCACCGGTGGTGGTCGCGCGGAGCTTGGCGACCCACTTGGCCGGCTCCCAGTACTGCACGCGCGGGTCGTTGAGGCCCGCGGTGACCAGCAGCGCGGGGTAGGGCTCGGCCCGGACGTTGTCGTAGGGCGAGTAGGACGCGATGACGTCGGCGAACTCGGGCTCGGTCGGGTCGCCCCACTCGTCGTACTCGATCACCGTCAGCGGTATGGACGGGTCCGACATCGTCGAGACCACGTCGACGAACGGCACCTCGGCGACGGCGACGGCAGCGAGGTCCGGCCGCAGGTTCAGGGCGGCGCCGATGAGCAGGCCACCGGCCGAACCACCGCGGATCGCGAGCCGGTCGCGTGCGGTGATCCCGGCGGACACCAGGTGGTCGGCGCAGGCGACGAAGTCGGCGAACGTGTTCGGCTTCGCGGCGAACTTGCCGTCCTCGTACCAGCGGCGGCCCATCTCACCGCCCCCGCGGACGTGCGCGATGGCGAACACCGCGCCCCGGTCGAGCAACGACAACCGGGCCGCGGAGAACGACGGGTCGAGCGAGATCTCGTACGCGCCGTAGCCGTACAGCAGGCACGGTGCCGTGCCGTTGCGGGGGACGTCGGCGCGCCGGACCAGGGAGATCGGCACCTCGGTCCCGTCCGGTGCGGTCGCCCACTCGCGCCAGGTGACGTAGTCGTCGCGGTCGTAGCCGCCGCGGACCGTCTGCTGCTTGACGACCTGCTTGGTCGCGAGCCGCGGACTCGCGCCGTCGAGGGCCACGTCGACGACCTGCGCGGGGGTGGTCAGCGACCCGTACCCGTAACGCAGGGTCCGGCTGCCGTAGTCGGGGTTGGCACCGACGCCGACGCTGGCCACCTCCTCATCGACCGCGAGCGGGTCACCGTCACCGGTGACCGGGTCGAGGACGCGCACCTGGGTGCGGGCCTCGGTGCGTTCGGCGATGACCAGGTGGTGCGCGAAGCAGGCCACCCCCTCGACCCGCACACCCGGACGGTGCGGCACGAACGGACGCCACCGGTCGCGACCGGCCGCGTCGGGCCGTTCGGGGGTCGGGACCTCGGCGGTCACGACCGCGAAGTCCTCCGCGCCGTCGACGTTGGTGGTGATCACCAGCCGGTCCCGCGCCGGGTCGTGGTCGACGTCGTACTCGACCCCGGTCTCCCGTCCGGCCACGAGCAGGGGGGCGGCCGCGGGGTCGTGCGCGTCGAGCAGCCACACCTCGGAGGTGACCTTGCTGCCCGCGGCGATCACGAGGTGGTCGCGGGAACGGACGCGCCCGATGCCGAGCCAGAACCGCTCGTCGGTCTCCTCGTGGACGAGCACGTCCTCGGAGGGGTCCGTCCCGAGCACGTGACGCCAGATCTGGTGCGGACGCCACGCCTCGTCGGTGACGGTGTAGAGGAACGCGGAGTCGTCCTCGTACCAGGCGAGCGAGTAGCCGGCGCGCGGGACCATCTCCCCGGTGTCCTCACCGGTGGTCAGGTCCCGGATGCGGACCTCGAAGACCTCGGCACCGGTGGTGTCGACCAGCCACGCGGCGTAGCGCCCGGACGGGCTGACGTGCAGGCCGCCGAGGGTGAACTGGTCGTGACCCCCTTCCTGCCCCCCACGTTCGAGGCGATCTGCCTCGAGGTTCTGGTCGAGGATGACCTGCTCGTCGGCGGGCGGGTCCAGCGGGTCGACCGGGCGACGCACCTCGATCGGCAGGTCGGCGAGGTCGACGTCCACCAGCTCGTCCGGCAGCGGGCGACGGCAGTGGATCGGGTACTGCTGACCGGTCAGGGTGCGCCGGTAGTACGCCCACCCGCCCCGGAAGGTGGGGGCGGATGCGTCGTCCTCGTGCACCCG
>CAYSTY010000125.1:0-5423 GCA_964433685.1 uncultured Actinomycetota bacterium
GGGCTCATAACCCGGAGGTCGCAGGTTCAAATCCTGCCCCCGCTACTCAACAGCACGCGTACTGCCTCGGAAGCCCCCGGTATCGGGGGCTTCCGGCGTGTTCCGGGCCCTCCGTACGGGGTGCGTCGATCCGCACCCGAGGGTCGTTGACCGGTGCAACCGGTCTGCCCCTGCCGAGCCTTCGTCGCTGAACCGCGCGTAGCCGGTCGAGGCCCGCGGACCCGCGGTCGAGGGAAGGCCCCGGTGTAGCCCTGGTGCGCGGCAACGTCACGGGTGGATCCGCGGTCGGCCTCCGCCTGGGTCTGGCGCTCGCGGCCAGCTCGAGGGCATGACGCCGGCGGGCGAACCACGCCCGTTGGCCGCGAAACGTAGCGTAAGCACTCGGCATCCTGTAGCGTAGTTGCTCGGCATGGCGTAGCGCAGGGGAGGGCATCCGTGGTCGAGTACCTCCGGCGCGTCGTCGACGATGATCTCGATGAGCTGTTCGGCCCGCTGCCGGCGGTCCTGCTCGACGGTGCCAAGGGTGTCGGCAAGACCGAGACCGCGCTGCAGCGGGCCGGCACGGTTCGTCGTCTCGACGAGCCGCCCGTGCGGGAGATCGCGGCGGCTGACGTGGACCAGATGGTGCGCGGCAACCCGCCGGTCCTGCTCGATGAGTGGCACCACGCGCCGGACGTGTGGGACGCGGTCAAGCGTGCGGTCGACCGCGACAGCACCGGCGGGCGGTTCCTGTTGACCGGCTCGCTCCCGCCGCGGGGGACCCACTCGGGTGCGGGGCGCATCACGGTGATGCGGATGCGTCCGCTGACCCTGGCCGAACGAGGACACCCCACCAGCGTCTCGCTCACGGGCTTGCTGCATGGCCGCGGCGAGGTACGTGGGGACACCGACATGTCGCTGGCCGGCTACGTCGACGAGATCCTCGCCTCCGGGCTGCCGGGCCTCCGTCACCTGACCGGTCGGGCGCTGCAGGCGCAGCTCGACGGCTACCTCGACCGCATCGTCGACCGTGACATGGCTGAGGCCGGTCTGAAGGTCCGCCGGCCCGAGACCGTCCGCGGCTGGCTGCGTGCCTACGCCGCGGCGGTCTCGACCGTGACCAGTGCGGAGAAGATCCGACGGGCCGCGACCGGTGGCGACGATGCCGGTCTCCCGCGTAGCACCACCCTGCCCTACACCGAGACGCTCACCGCCGTGCGGGTGCTCGATGAGCTTCCGGCCTGGTCGCCGGGTCACGACCACCTGCGCCGCCTCACACAAGGGGCCAAGCACCACCTGGCCGATCCAGCCCTCGCCGCGCGGCTGGTCGGACACAGCCGCGACAAGCTCCTCGGCGGCGCACGTGCCCCCTACGGCGGTGACGGCACCTTCCTCGGACAGCTGTTCGAGTCGCTGGCCACCCTCTCCATCCGCGTCTTCGCCCAGTCCGCCGACGCGCGCGTGTTCCACGTCCGCACCCGCGACGCCGAGCACGAGATCGACCTCCTGGTCGAACGTGACGACGGTGGCGTCGTCGCGCTCGAGGTCAAGCTCTCGGCGACCGTCGTCGACGACGACGTCAAGCACCTGCACTGGCTCGAAGGCAGGATCGGAGACCAACTGCTCGACAAGGTCGTGCTCACCACCGGCCCGAGCGCCTACCGGCGCGCCGACGGCGTCGCGGTCATCCCGCTGGCGCTGCTCGGCACCTGACGCCCCGTCCGGCGATGGGGTCATCGAGCGGGGTTCGGATCGCGACGATCCGGCTCATCTGGCCGATGACGCAACGCGGGGTCGATGGCGACGCTGCGTCCGTCCGACCGTCGCTGCCCCCGTCGGACGCCGCGGTCAGTGACCGACGGGCTGCGGTCGCGCGAGCACGACCGCGAGTTGCTCCACCGGGAGCGGACGGCTGAGCAGGTAGCCCTGAGCCGCATCCACGCCGAGCTCGGTGAGCGCCGTCAGCTCCGCCTCCTCCTCGACCCCCTCGGCGATGAGGGTGACACCCGTCCGTCGCGCGAAGTCGACGAGGCTGGCGGCGAGGGCGTGGCGGACCGGATCCATGTGGATGCCGCGGGTGAGGCTCATGTCGAGCTTGAGCAGGTCCGGGCGCAGACGCACCACGTGGCGCAGGCTCGAGAACCCCGCCCCGGCGTCGTCCACGGCCAACCGGATGTCGCGGGCGCGCAGCTCGGCGCGGACCTCGTCGAGGCGGCCGTAGTCGGCGACCGGGGCGTGCTCGGTGATCTCCACGATCACGGGTCGCTGCTCGTCGACCACATCGAGGCAGGTCAGCAGACGGCGGTCGAGCAGCGTGGTGGGCGAGACGTTGACGGACACGGCGATGTCGGCCGGCAGCGCCCGGACGGCGTCCAGGGCCGCGGCCAGCGTCGCCAGTTCGAGCTCCATGCCACGGCCGACGGTGTGAGCCTCGTCGAACCAGACGTCGGGCGACCGTCGCGGTTCGTCCGTGAAACGGGTCAGCGCCTCGACGGCGAAGGTGGCACCGGTCCGGATGTCCACGATGGGTTGGAACACCGGGGTGAAGGCGCCCTCGCGGAGGAGCTGGTCGATCCGGACCCCGGCCCCCGCGTCGGTGAGCCGCTCGCTACCCGCCTCGACCGCCCGGTCCACCTCGCGTGCCAGTTGGTCCTGCAGGCCGCGTTCGTGGCGCCTGAGCAGGCCCACGAGCCGCGCGTTGTCGACCAGCAGCCCGAACGCGAGGATGACGAAGGGGGCCGACCGGAGGACCGCGAGGTTCCACCACAACCACCCCGGGAAGGTGGTCGCACGCCACCCGACAGCCGCGTCGATCGCCGTGAGCACCAGCATCAGCACGACGTAGACGTCGGGGCGCGCAGCCCGGCGGCCCGACCCCAGGACGTAGACCACCGCGGCGGCCGTCGCCACCACGACCGTGGCCGCGGTGCCCCACCGGTGCACGTCGGTCAGCAGCCCGTCGACCTCGACGATGGTGGGCAGCACCTCCCAGGTCGGCTCGAACTGGACGAGAACGATCAGCAGGGCGAACGCCCAGGTCAGCGCCTGGCGCAACCGGTGGGCGTCGGGGGCCAGGACCGCCCCGAGGGCGAGGATCCCGATCGCCGCGTGACGCACCCACGTCATGGCCACGACGGCGGACGGCGTGAGCAGTTCGGGGAGCTGCGTCAGACCGGTCGCCTCCGCCGCCTGGTACAGCAGCGTCGTCACCGACAGACCGAGGGCCGCGATCACCCACCGCAGCCGGGGGTTGTCGACCAGACGGACCCGCACGACCAGCAGGTAGGTGGCGAGACCCGCGGCCACGACCGCGAGCGCGAGGATGATGGGCAGCGCGCTCGGCGCGTCCGTGACGGGGTTCCACCACGGACGTAGCAGCTGGACCGTCACCAGCGCCGCGAGCAGGCCGGCGCCGATGCGCAGCAGGCTCGCGGCCTGGTCCGCCTCCTCGGCGAACGCGGACGACGACACGGTCAGGCTCCTGACGTAGACGTCAACCGCTGCGGTCCTCGTCGGCAGGTGTGCCCGTCGGGTTGAGCGGGTGTCCCGGACCTCGCGCGCCAGCGCACGTCGACGCACGTCGGCACGGCCACCGCGCCTCACTAGGGTCGCGCGGTGACAGGAGCCGCCGTGACCGCACCGTTCGAACAGCTCGCGTGGGACGAGACCCCGATGGGGGTGCTCGGGCTGCGACGCCGGCACGAGCCCACCGTGGGCCGGGACGTGTACGAGGTCAAGCTCGGCGACGAGTACCTGATGTCCAGCCTGTTCACGGTCGCCGAGGTCGAGCTCGCTCGGCTCGGGCTGGCGGCCACCGCCGATCGCGAGCTGGACGTCCTGGTCGGTGGCCTGGGGCTCGGCTACACCGCGGTGGCAGCGCTCGAGGACGAACGGGTCGCCTCGCTGACCGTCGTCGACGCCCTCGGCGAGGTCATCGGCTGGCACGAGGACGGGCTCCTGCCCGATGCCGCCGGGCTCGCGGCCGACCCTCGGACCGCGCTGGTGCACGCCGACTTCTTCACCCTCGCCGGGTCGGAGGACGGTTTCGACCCCGCACGGCCGGGTCGGCGTTACGACGCCATCCTCCTCGACGTCGACCACACGCCGCACCACGTGCTCCACCCGAGCCACGCGCCCTTCTACACGGAGGCGGGGCTCGCCCGTCTCCGTCGCCACCTCGCTGCGGACGGCGTCTTCGCCCTGTGGTCCGACGACCCGCCCGACGCCGGGTTCGTCGACGTCCTCGGCGCGGTCTTCCCCACCACCGCGGCGCACGTGGTGGCGTTCCCGAACCCGTTCACCGGCGGCGAGGCGACCAACACGGTGTACGTCGCGAGCTGACGGCTGCGGTCCGGAGGGCGGCAGGCTCGTGTCCACGTGTCCGGCACCGCCCCGGCTCAGCCGTGGAGGTGCAGCCGCTGGGCTTCGGCGTGCAGGATCACGATCATCTCGACCGGCCCGTCGACCGCACCGAACCAGTGCGGCACCGAGGTGGAGAACTCGACCGCCTCGCCCGGTTCGATCACGAGCGCCTCGGTCCCGAGCAGCAGCCGCAGCCGGCCGCTGAGCACGTACATCCAGTCGTGGCCCTCGTGGACGGGCAGCGGGTCGGGGGGCGTGTCCCGGCTGGCCTCGATGCGCGCGCGGTAGGCGTGGACGCCGGCCGCCGGACCGCGGCGGGTCAGCGGCCACAGCGTCAGCCCGTCACCGGTGTGCGGTTCGCCGGAGACCCGCGGATCGGGGGTCAGGCTCGGGCCGATGAGGTCGTCCACGGTGACCCCGAGCGCACCGGCGAGGCCCGGCAGGTGGTCGATCGCCAACCGCCGTTTCCCGGCCTCGAGCCGGCTGAGCGTGGAGACGTCGAGGTTCGCCGCAGCGGCGACCTGTTGCAGGGTGAGCCCCCGTTCGGCACGCAGCTGGCGCAGCCGCGACCGCACCCGAGCGTCGAGCGATGCCGCCGTGCCCTGGTCCACGTCCCCTCCGACTCACCGCGTTCCGTGATTTGCCAGTCTAGCAAACGGGCTTGCCGTATCGTCGTCTCGTGGCCACCCTCGGATCCCCACGACGAGGAGACCCCCGTGCAGACCCATCGCTCCCACGCGGAGACGGCGTTCGACGTCGTCGTCGTCGGCGGCGGCCCGGCGGGGTTGTCGGCGGCGCTGGCGCTCGGCCGGTCGCGTCGCAGCGTCCTGGTCGTCGACGCGGGCGAGCCGCGGAACGCACCAGCCGCCGCGATGCACGCCTTCCTCGGCCGGGATGGCACGCCCCCGGCCACGTTGCTGGCCGACGGTCGTGCCGAGGTGGTGCGGTACGGCGTGACGCACCGCAGTGGCCGGGCGGTGTCGGCTGATCGCGACGGGACCCGCTTCCGGGTGCGGCTGGACGACGGCTCCGAGGTGCGAGCGCGGCAGCTGGTGGTGACCACCGGGCTGGTCGACGAGCTC
>CAYSTY010000125.1:5523-6815 GCA_964433685.1 uncultured Actinomycetota bacterium
CGGCCCGTGGGACCACCGTGGTCGACGGTGAGGTCGCGGAGGTCACCGTCGCGGGGGACCGGCTCGTCGGGGTCCGTCTACACGACGGGCGCACGATCCCCCTGGACGTGCTCGTCGTGGCGCCACGCTTCGTCGGGCGGTCCGACCTGCTCGCCGACCTCGGACTCCACCTCCAGGAGCACCCGTCCGGCGCCGGGGTGCACGTGGCCGCCGACCCGGTCGGCCGGACCGAGGTCGACGGGGTGTGGGTGGCCGGCAACGTGAGCGACCCCATGGCCCAGGTCATCGCCGCCGCGGCGCAGGGCAACCTCGTCGGCGCGGCCGTCAACGGTGCGCTGGTCGCCGCCGACGAGGCCGCGGCGAGGTCGCGCTACCTCGAGCAGCGCGAGTGGGACGAGCGGTACAGCGGCGGTGACGGGTCCCGGATGTGGTCGGGGCGGCCCAACGGGACGTTGGTGGCGGAGGTCGCCGCGATGACACCCGGCCGCGCCCTGGACATCGGCTGCGGCGAGGGTGCCGACGCGATCTGGCTCGCCGAGCAGGGGTGGCGGGTGACGGCGCTCGACCCGTCGCGGGTGGCGCTCGAGCGCGCCCGAGCCGCGGCGGCGGCTGCGGACGTCGAGGTCGACTGGGTCCACGCCGGGCTGCTGACGATGCCGGACGGGCCGGGCCAGCACGACCTCGTGTCCGTGCAGTACGGGGTGCTGCGCCGCGCCGGTGACGACGCGGCAGCCATCGCGACCCTCCTCGGTGCGGTCG
The DNA here is from genome assembly GCA_964433685.1 of uncultured Actinomycetota bacterium. Classification (GTDB taxonomy): domain Bacteria; phylum Actinomycetota; class Nitriliruptoria; order Nitriliruptorales; family Nitriliruptoraceae; genus Nitriliruptor. The sequence goes on from CAYSTY010000125.1 coordinate 6,283, forward strand.
CGCCGGGTGGCACGCTGCTGGTGGTCCACCACGACCTCGACGCCGTGCACGACCTCGACGCCGTGCACGGCCACGAGCGCCGGCACGGTGCCGGTCACGGCAGCGACCGTGCCGACCACCTCACGCCCGCGGACGTGCGCGTCCACCTCGACGACGGCTGGGAGGTGGAGGTCGACGAGGTCCGTCCCCGCCCCGACCCGGGGCCGGCCGCCGGGCCTCACGTCCCGGACGTCGTCCTCCGGGCGCGCCGGTCGCGCTGATCGGTCGGTCGAGCGGCGCGGCGGGCGAGCAGGCGGCCGACCAGGAGCGCCCCGAGTGCGACACCCACGACATCGACGAGCGCGTCGAGCGCCGACGGGTGGCGGCCGGGAACGGTGGACTGGAACGTCTCGTCGGCGATGGCGAGGACCGCCCCGACCAGCACCGTCGCGGTGAGCGGGCGGCCCGTCCCCTCGCTCGGACGGTCCGGTCGGTCGAAGCTCCAGCGGAGGGCCACGCCGAGCGCGGTGTACTCGACCAGGTGCACGAGGTAG
>CAYSTY010000126.1:0-6764 GCA_964433685.1 uncultured Actinomycetota bacterium
CGGCGGACTCGATCTACGACCACCCCCCCCACCCCAACACCCCGGCGGCGGGGTCGGCGGTGCCCAACACCGATCCCCGCCAGGCCCGCCGTCCCCGGTTGCCGCTCAGCGGTGACGTGCCCTCGCCGGCGAACCCGCCCTCGGGGTGCCGGTTCCGAACGCGCTGCTGGAAGGCCGAGCAGCTGTGCGCCGACGAGGTGCCGGCGCTCGAACCCCGCGGCTTCGACCACCCGTCGGCGTGCCACTTCGCCGAGCTGCTCGAGGACGCCGCACCCTGATCTCACCCACGCCCGAGGAGCCACCTGTGAGCGGAAGACGGCCGATCATCGCCGGCAACTGGAAGATGCACAAGGACCACCTCGAGGCGATCCAGCTGGTCCAGAAGCTGGCCTACCACCTCGACGGCGACGACTACGACGGCCAGGACGTCGTGGTCTGCCCCTCGTTCGTGGCGCTGCGTGCGATCCAGAACCTGATCCAGGCCGACAAGCTCCCGATCGAGCTCGGGGCGCAGAACGTCCACGCCGAGGAGGAAGGCGCGTTCACCGGCGAGGTCTCGCCCAAGATGCTCGCCCGCCTCGACGTGCGCTACGTCATCGTCGGCCACAGCGAACGGCGGGCGCTGTTCGCCGAGAGCGACGAGGTGGTCAACGCCAAGCTCGAGGCGGTCCGCAGACACGGCATGGTCCCGATCCTGTGCGTGGGTGAGACCCTCGAACAGCGTGACGCCGGGCAGGCCGTCGAGGTCGTGGCGGGACAGCTGCGCGGGTCACTGAAGGGCGTCGAGCTCACCGACGCCGCCGACCTCGTGGTCGCCTACGAACCGGTCTGGGCCATCGGCACGGGTCGCACCGCATCCGCAGCGGACGCGCAGGAGCTGTGCGGTGCGGTCCGCGGTGTGCTCGCCGAGCTGTTCGGCGAGGAGCTCGCCGACGGCATCCGCGTCCAGTACGGCGGCAGCGTCAAGCCCGGCAACGTCCGCGAGCTGATGGGCCAGCCCGACATCGACGGGGCGCTCGTCGGTGGTGCGAGCCTCTCGAGCGAGGACTTCGCCCTCATCGTCGGGCACCGTCGCAGCTGAGCCCACGGGGACGAGGAGAGCGGGTGGCGACGCGCGACGGGGGGAGGCGGCGCCGGACCGCGGCCGTGGCCGTGGCCGTCCTCCTCGCCGCGGCGTGCACCGGGGACGGGTCCGCCCAGGACGACGCGGGGCTGGACGGTCAGGGCGCGGACGCGCCGGGGACGAGCGCGACACCGCAGCCCGATCCCGACGACTACTGCGCGGGTGCCGGCGGCGGTGAGCTCGTCTGGGTGCACGAGCAGGCGCCACCCGACCTGCACGTGGACGGCCCCGCGAACGGGTTGTCCATCACCGCGTGGATCCAGCAGGGGATGCTCGAGGGGCTGTACACGGTGACCACCACGACGAGCTTCGCGCCCGAGCTGCTCGCCGAGGAGATCGAGGTCGTCGACAACGGCGACGACACGGTCACGTTGCGCCACACCCTGCGGGAGGGGTTGCGGTGGTCCGACGGGCAGCCGCTGACCGCGCGGGACGTGCAGCACACCTACGAGCTGATCGTCGACGACGACCAACCGATCGGGCCGCAGCAGGGCTACGAGCTGATCGACCCCGACAGCTGGTCGATCGACAGCGACACCGAGTTCTCGTACACCACTACCCCCTTCTCCGGGTACCGCGGCCTGTTCCCGCGCATCCTCCCGGCCCACGTGCTGGTCGACGCGGCCACCGCGAACGAGGCGTTGCGGTCGTGGCGGACCGCGGAAGGTGCTCCGGTCCCGGCCTCCGGCCCGCTCGAGTTCGGTAGCTGGGAGCCCGGCCGCCGGCTCACCCTGACCCGCAACGACGACTACCACGGGGCCCACCCCGAGCACCCGGAGGTGACCAACCGCAAGATCGCGTGCGTCAGCGGGGTGCGGATCGACTTCGTGCCCGACAGCACGACCCAGATCCGCGCCCTGCGGTCGGGCGAGGCGGACCTGATCTTCGCCCCGCCCCAGCCGGTGTTCGCCGAGCACCTCCTCGTCGACGACGCCGTCACCACCGTCGCCGGACCCGGGGCGACCTTCGAGCACTGGTCGTTGAACCTGTTCGACGAGCACCTCGCCCACGCCGACGTCCGCGAGGCACTCGCCTACGCGATGGACAAGGCAGCCGTCGTGGAGGCGCTCTACGCCCCGCTGTTCGGGGACGCCCTCCCCGCGGCTGGACTCGGCAACACCTACTGGATGCCGCACCAGAGCGCCTACGTGGATCACGCCGGCGAGGCGGGGTACGGCCGGGGGGACGTCGGCGCGGCTCAGGAGCTGCTCGAGTCCGCCGGGTACACGCTCAACGGTGACGGGTTCTTCGAACACCCCGAGCGCGGCCAGCTCACCCTGCGCGTGGGCACGACCGGGGGCAACGAGCTGCGGGAGCGGCAGCTGCAGATCCTGCAGGAACAGCTGATCGAGGCGGGGTTCGACATCCGGGTCGACAACGTGCCCGGAGGCGCGTACTTCTCCGAGCGGCCGTTCCACCCCGACGCGATCGAGTGCTCGATGACCCAGGGGAGCGCCGGCGACTGCACGATCTTCGACATCGCCCAGTTCGCGTCCGCGGGTGGGGCGTGGCCGGGCGACCAGAACGTCGCCTACCTCGCCGGGTCGGCGGCGAACCCGCACGGGTACGCCAGCGACGCGTTCGACGCGAAGGCCGCCGAGTGCAGCGAGACGGTCGAGGCCGACGCGGTGGGGGACTGTTTCAACGAACTGGACCGGTTGGTGACCACGCGGGACGGGGAGGACGGGCTCGTCATCCTGCCGCTCACGCAGCGGCCGAACGTCTACGCCTACGCCACCGAGCGCTTCGAACGCGCCGCCGTGGCGGTCGACGCCCACGAGGCCGGTCCGATCGTCAACGTCGTCGACTTCCGGCCCGCCGCCTGACCGCCCCTGGCCCGGTCGCATCGCTACAGTGGTCGACGGAGCCAGCGGACGGGCCGCGGCGGGACGTGAGATGCACGGTGAGCCGGCGCAACGAACCCCTGGAAGCTCTGCTCGGGCCGCTCGAGCAGGAGGTGATGGACGTCGTCTGGCGGCGCGGTGACACCACCGTGCGTGACGTCCACGACGACCTCGCGGCGCGGCGCGACATCGCGTACACGACCGTCATGACGACCATGACCCGCCTGGCGAGCAAGGGCCTGCTCGTACGCGACACCGGGGGACTGGCGCACCGCTACCACCCCGCCGTCAGTCGCGACCGGTACGCCCGTTCCGCCGTCCACGACGTGCTGTCCTGGCTGTTCGAGCGCTACCCCGAACCGGCCGCGTCCTACCTCGCCGACGTCGTGGACGACGTGGACACGGTGACCTTGGACGAGCTTCGCGCTGCCGTCGAGCGGCGCCGGAGCCGGGAGCCCTAGGGCGTGGGTGACTCCCTGGGGCTGCTGCTGACGCTGCCCGTCGAGTCCGTGGCGGTCAGGGCCATCCTGGCTTCCGCAGCTGGCGTGCTGCTCGTACGTCTGCTGCTGCGCGCCGGCGTCCGCTCGGTACGGGCGCGCGTCGCCACGGCGCTCGCGCCGCCGACCGCCCTCGTCGCGGTGCTGCTCCTGTCGTCACGCGACGGGTTGCAGCTACCGACCTTGATGACCCCGGCGGAGGCGGTGGATGCGCTCGCGGTCCCGGTGACCGACGGGTACCTGCACTTCGCGCCCATCGCCGCCCCGCTGCTGATCGGCATCTGGGCCCTGGTGGCGGGGATCCGGCTCGGGCGCCGTGGCCTGGCCCACCGCCGGGCCCGTCGGGCGGCCCGAGCCGGTGCGGAGCTCCCCGTCCCGGCCGCGCTGACCGCGGCCACGGCGCGCGTCGCCGGTCGTCTGCGGGTCCCGGTACCGCAGCTCGTCGTCCTGCCGTCCTGCCCCGGCGGCGCGTACGTGGTCGGCACGCGGCGGCCCGTACTGGCGGTCGGCGCCGACCTCGTCGAGCAGCTCGACGCGGAGGAGCTCGAAGGCGTGCTCGCCCACGAGCTGGCGCACGTACGACGTCGCGACAACCTCGTCGCTGCGGCGCTGGGGGTCGTGCGGGACCTGGTCTTCTTCGTGCCCGGCGGCGGCTGGGCCGTGTCCCAGCTGCACCGCGAACGTGAGCGGGCGGCCGACCAGCTGGCCGTGGAGACCACCGGCCGGCCGGGGGCGCTGGCATCCGGGTTGCTCAAGACGCTGGACCTCGCCCCGGCGTCGGGGCAGACCCACCCCTGCGCCGCGCTGGCGCCGTCCGCGACGCTCGTCGAGCGCGTCCGCGACCTGGTGGACGACCGACCGCCGGTGTCACGCCTGCGTCGTGGATCGGAGCTGGCCGCCGTGGGGACGGTCACCGCAGCGGCGGTGGTCCTCGCGGTCGCGCTCCCCGCGTCCGTGGCCGGTCAGGAACGCGAGCGCGACGCCGTGGCGCTGGTCTGGTCGGCGCCCGCAGGGACGACGGAGGGCGCTGCCCTGGACACCGGAGGCGACGCTCCAGCGACCGAAGCCCGGGTCTTCGACGTCTACCGGCGCGCGCGTCTGGAGGTCGTCGACGGTGGCAGCCCGGCCATCGGTGGGATCGCTCGGCTCGACGCGTCCACGGTCGACGACCGGCCGAGCACGTGGCGAGCATGTCTGGATGCCGACACCTGTCCGGCCGCGGACACCCGCGGTCTCGGCCTCGTGCCCCGCCCGGTGATCACCGTGGACGACGAACTGACCGACCGTTGGCGCGTCGCAGGCCCCGCGTGGCGGAGTCCGACCGGTGGCAACGACCTCTCGCTGCCCGCGGTCTACTGGTTGCGACGCGTCAGCTGAACCCTGCGGGGCAGCGGGGCGGTCCGCTACCCTCCTCCTCCACGCGACCGCTCCGGCGGTCGCTCGTCGTTCCCCCGTCCGCCGCCCCCGTCCGAGGTTCCCCGTGGACGCTCTCACCATCGCCGTGATCGTGCTGCACCTGATCCTGTCGGCGTTCCTGATCCTGTTCGTCCTGCTGCACCGCGGTCAGGGTGGCGGGCTGTCCGACATGTTCGGGGGTGGGTCAGGCGGTGGTCTCCAGGGCTCGGCCGTCGTCGAACGCAACCTCGACCGGCTCACGGTCATCTGCGCCCTGCTGTTCGCGGTCACCAACGTCGTCCTCGTCGCCATCTACTGACGTGACCGGCCGCCGCCGCGGCAGGTGGACGCGCGGCCTCACCCGGACCTCGGTGACGGTCGCCGTCGTCGCGGCGCTCGCGACCGCGTGCACCCAGCAGCCCCCGGCGGACGACCCGCCCGCGACGGCTACGCCGCCGGCGTCGCCGACCCAACCTGACGAGTCGGACCTCGCACCGGACGGCGGGGGGACGCTGCGTATCGGCCTGGCCACCGACCCCTCCAGCATCGACCCTCGGTTCGTGGCCGACGAGGAGGGCGAGCTGGTCGTCGGTGCGCTGTTCGAGCCGCTGGTCCGGCTCGATGCGCGCGGTCGTCCCGTCCCCGGTGCTGCCCGGGCCTGGCAGGTGTCCGACGACGGCACCACGTTCACGTTCACGCTGCGCGACGGGCGGTTCCACGACGGTACGCCGGTGACGGCCAGCGACTTCGTGCGCACCTTCGACTGGATCGCGGACGGGACCGCCTCGCCGCGCTCGTTCCTCTCCTACCTCCTCGCGCCGGTGGTCGGCGCCGACGAGGCGGCCGCTTCGGGCGGGGGGCTGGCCGGGGTCACGGCGGTGGCCGACGACACGCTCGTGATCGAACTGGTCGAGCCGCAGCCCCGGTTCCTGCTCACCCTCGCCGACCCGTCGCTGGTCCCGACCCCACCGGCGGCGGCGCAGGTGCCCGAGGCGTTCGGGGAGGCGCCCATCGGCAACGGCCCGTTCGCGCTCGCGGGCCCGAGCGAACCCGGCGGGTTCATCCGGCTGGCCCGCGTCGAGGGTCACCACCGCGAACCCCAGCTCGACGAGGTGGTCTTCCAGATCTACCCGGACGATCCGGCGCGCGATCGTCAGTGGGCCGACCTGCGCGACGGGTTGCTGCACGTCGCCGATGTGGGGCCGGGCCATCTCGACGAGGCCGTGGCGACGTACGGCCGATCGGAGGACGGTGCGACCGGTCCGGGTCTGCTCGACGGACCGACGGGCACGATCACGATGCTGGGCTTCGACGTGGCAGCTCCGCCGTTCGACGATCCGACGCTCCGGCGGGCGCTGTCGCAGTCCATCGACCGTTCGGCGCTCGCCGCCGAGGTCTACGGGGGGACCCGGCGGCCGGCCGACCGGATCGTGCCCGATGGTGTCCCCGGTAGTCAGTCCGGCGCGTGCGACCACTGCCGCTTCGACCCGGAGGGGGCAGCCGCACTGCTCGCCGAGGCCGAGCTCGAGCTGCCGGAGTCGCTGACCTTCACCTACAACCGCGGTGCGACCAACGTGGCCGTGGCGGAACGGATCGCCGCGGACATCGAGGCAGCGCTCGGCATCGAGGTGGTGCTCCGTCCCCTCGAGCTCGATGAGTACGTGCCCGCGGTCCGTGCGCGCGAGGCACCGTGGTTCCGGCTGGGGTGGGAGGCGAACGCACCCGACGCGGGGGCCTACCTCGACCAGCTGTTCCACTCGCGGCACGTCGGATCCGACAACCTCACCGGCTACACGGACGCGGAGACCGATGAGCTGCTGGACGCGGGCCGTCGAGCACCGGACGAGGTCGCGGCGACGACGGCGTTCAACGCGGCGGAGCGGCGGATCCTGGATGCCGTCGCGG
>CAYSTY010000127.1:0-6753 GCA_964433685.1 uncultured Actinomycetota bacterium
CCCAGTCCATCTCGACCACGTTCTTGGCGACCGCGGCCTTGCAGAACTGGAGGAAACCGGAGTAGCCGAGGTCCTTCTCGGAGAACCCCGGGACGCGCTTGCGGATCTGGTCCTTGAGGCCCGAGAGGGGCGGATCGCCTCCGAGCTCGACCATGAGCTCGGAGACGGTGGAACGCAGGGCCGCGAACGCGGCGTCCTCGTTGGCCCCCTCGGCCGGCAGGTCGACCTCCGGGTCGCCGGGGGCGCTGCCCTCGGTGAGCGCGACGACACCCTGTTCCTCGAGGTGGCGCAGCAGCTCACGGAAGCCGCGGAACCCGAGGTCCTGCTCGGAGAAGGTGGGGTCCTTGCGCAGCAGGGCGCGCTTGAGGTTGGAGGCTTGGATCGACCCGCCACCCGAGGAGGACTGCAACCCGGTGAGGGTGCGGGTGATCTGCCGTTCGAGCGTGCGCAGGTCCTGCTTCTGGGACTTGGCGACGGTCGGCTCGTCGACGTTCGCCGGTGCCGCATCTGCGGTCGACGTGGCGCTCGGGGAGCCGTTGCCGCCACCGCGGCCGCCACGGTTGCTCTTGGTCGGCTTCTTCGGTCGTGACGGACCCGGCGAGGACGAGCTCTGACGGCGCGGTGCGCCTTCGAGCCGCTCGTAGAACAGGAACTCGTCGCAGGCCGGCGGCAGCATCGCCGAGGTCGACCCCTTGAGGCCCACCCCGATCACCCGCTTGTTCAGCTCGCGCAGCTTGCCGACGAGCGGGGTGAAGTCGCTGTCGCCCGACACGATCACGAACGTGGACACGAAGTCGCGGGTGAAGGCGAGCTCCATGGCGTCCACCGCCATCTGGATGTCCGCGGCGTTCTTGCGCACCGAGTCCGACCGTTGAGGGATCTCGATCAGTTCGACGTTGCCGTCGACCATGCCTCGGCGGTCCTCGCGGAACAGGTTCCAGTCCGCGTAGGCCCGACGCACCACCACCCGTCCTCGCTCGGCGAGAGCCTCGGTGAGCGGAGAGACGTCGAAGCGGTACCCGATGTCGCGGGCGCCGATGGCGACGTTCTCGTGGTCGATGAACAGCGCGAGCCGTTCCTCGGTCGGGTCCGGCGCGGTCACGGGGCGGGGTTCGTCAGCATGCGCCCACCCTAGCCGTCGTCCGCTCGAGGCACGATGCACCTCGGACGCCGCCGGGTGCCGACACGGGCGTCTAGCATCGAGCCACGCGGTGGGGGCACCGCGCGGGTCGAGCAGCGGGGGTCAGGGTGCGGGGGGACGACGGCGTGACGGGGCGCGGCTACGTGGCGGCGCTGCGGGTACCCATCGTCCGCCGCCTCGTCGGGGTCACCACGGCGTCGGTCGTCGGCGACTACCTCGGCGTCGGGGCGTTGCTGGTCATGGCCGTCGACCGCACCGGCGGGTCGGCGGTGGGCGCCGCCGGCGTGTTCGCCGCCGCGGTACCGATCACGGTGCTCGTGGGGACGCTGGCGGGACCGCTGCTCGACCGCGTCCCTCGGGTCGCGTCGCTGGTGGCACTGGAGCTGCTCGGCGCGCTGCTCATCTGCTCGCCGCTGGTGGTCGACGGGCCGGCGATCGTCTACCTCGCCGCGGCCGCCCTCGCCGGGCAGCGCACCGCGACCGGCGCCATCCGGCAGGGGGTGATCGCCGACGGGGTCGCTGCCGCCCACCGACCGGCGCTGATCGCGCTCGGCAGCACCATCGACCAGGGGGCCCAGGTCGTCGGGTACCTGACCGGCGCGGCGCTGTACCTCACCGTCGGGGTCGAGGCAGCCCTCCTGCTGGACGCGGCCAGCTTCGTGCTCGCCGCGGTGCTGCTGGTCGGCATCCGCCTCGGACCCCGCACGGCCGGCGGGCAGGACGCGCCGTCGCTGGCCACGGGGGTGCACGTCATCGCACGGCAGCCCGCGCTCCGCCTGTTCGCGGCGCTGACCGTGGTGACCGCGACCGCCGGCGCCCTCCCCGAGACCCTCGCCCCCACGATCGTGCCCGACGACGACCGGCTGACCCCGCTGCTGCTGGCCGCCGCACCGCTCGGCCAGGCCGTCACCATCGCCGTGCTCGGCCGGACCCGGGTCGTGGAACGTCCCTGGTTCCAGCTCGGCCACCTCGGGCTCCTCGCTGTGGCCCTCCTGGTCGCCGCTGCCGCGCCCTCCGCGTCGGGCCTGGTGGTCGCCAACCTGCTGGTCGGTGCCGGGGTCGCCTGGATCCTCGGGCCGCAGCTGACCTTCCTGCGGCTGACGCCACCGGCACGGATGGCGCAGGTGGCGGGCCTGATGTGGGCTGGCATCGCCGTGGCCGAAGGTGGCGGATCGTTGCTGTACGGCGCGATCGCGGACCAGGCCGGGCCGGCCACCGCCTACGCGGTCGCCGGTGTCGTCCTCGCCGGTGCGGCCACGATCGGGGTCCTGCTCGCGCGCGGCAGCGACGCGGTCGAGCAGCTCGACCGGTCCGTGCTCGCCGACCGCCCGGGGGCGGGTTCCTGAGTCAGCGACCCGCGTCGCGGGCCGCCTCGTCGGCGCGTTCGCCGAGCTCGACCACGATGCGACCGAACGCCTCGAACGACCCGTCGCTGTCGCCGTACGCTCCCGAGCTGTAGCGCGCGTACACGCCCTCGAGGATGCACGCCAGCTTCCAGTACCCGAAGGCGACGTAGTACGGCAGGGCGCTGAGGTCCCGACCCGACGCCGCCGCGTACCGCGCGACCGCGTCCGCCCGTGACGGGAAGCCGGGCACCAACGTGGGCGCGTCGGGCAGCGGCAGGGTCGGGTCGCCCGCCTGCGCCCAGTAGACCTGCAGCAGCCCGGCGTCGGCGAGCGGGTCGCCGAGGGTGGTCAGCTCCCAGTCGAGCACCGCCTGCACCTCGCCGGTGGTCGGGTCGACGATGACGTTGTCGAGGCGGTAGTCGCCGTGCACGATCGCGGCCGGTCCCTGCGGGGGGATGTCGGCGCTCAGGCGCGCGTGCAGCTCGTCGAGCAGCGGCAGCTCGCGCGTCCGCCCCTGCGTCAGCTGCCGGTGCCACCGGGCGAGCTGCCGGGCGATGTAGTCCTCCTTGCGGCCGAGCTCACCGAGACCGACCTCGTCGGGGTCCACCGCGTGGAGCCGGGCGAGCACGTCGACGAGGTGCTCACCGGCCGCGTGACGGACCTCCGGCTCCAAGGTCCGGGCCACCTCGGCGTCGCGGATCACGACACCGTCCACGAACCGCATCACGTAGAAGGGGGCGCCGTTGACCGACTCGTCCGTCTCGAGCCCGACGAGCGGGGGGACGGGGACGTCCGACGCGGCCAACGCCGACACGATGCGGTGCTCGCGGGCGACGTCGTGCGCGGACTGCAGGACGCTGTGCAGCGGCGGCCGCCGCAGGATGACGCGTCGCCCCGCGGCGTCGGTGACCGTGTAGGTCAGGTTCGACCGTCCCCCCTGGATCATCTCGAAGCTCAGGGGCGCCTCGAGCTCGCTGCGCTCGAGCAGCCAAGCCGTGACGCGCGCCGCATCGATGCCGTCGGGGATGGTCACACGCTGCTCCCTGCCGGTGGACGGCGCGGACCCTAGCCTCCGGGCCATGGCGCCCTCCTCCTCCGACGCGAACGCCGCGGCCAACGCTGCGGCGCGACGGTGGTCGGGGCGCCTGCGCTCGCTGTTCGAGACCGGCGGACCGGGCTTCCGCGACCTGGCCTACACCCAGGTGGCCTCGACCGCCGCCGACACGCTCGTGGCGGTCGGTCTCGCCGGCACGCTGTTCTTCGGGGTGCCGTCCACCGAGGCGCGCACGCAGGTCGCGCTGTACCTGCTGTTGACGGTCGCACCGTTCGCGGTGATCGGTCCGCTCCTCGGACGGGTGCTCGACCGGGCGCCCGTGGCGACGCGCGCCTCGCTCGTGGTCGCCGCAGCGGGCCGGGCGGTGGTCGCGGCCCTGCTCGTCGGACGTCTCGACTCGCTGTGGCTGTTCCCCGCCGCGTTCGCGCTGCTGATCCTCTCACGGGTGCACGGCATCACCCGCAACGCCCTCCTGCCGCTGGCGCTCGACCGGCCGACCGACCTCGTCGCCGCCAACGCGCGGCTGGCCGGCATCGGTGTCGCGGCCGGCGGGGTCGCCGGGGTGGCGGGTCTGCTCGGCAGCCTCGTCGCCGGTCCCGACGCGGCACTCGTGCTGGCCGCCCTGGCTGCCGTCGCGGCGGCCACCATCGGACGCCGCCTACCCGAACCGGACGCGCCGAGTCGGCGCGCGTTGCCGGCCGGGCAGGTCCGTCTGCACCTGCCGCGACGGGTGCGCACCGCCCAGGTCGCCACCGCCGTGGTACGCCTGCTGAACGGGTTCCTGCTCCTGCTGCTCGCCTTCGCGTTCCGCGAGTCGGGCGCCGGGGCGTTCGACTTCGGCACGGTCCTCGCGGCCGCGGGCGGCGGGTTCGCCGTCGCGGCGGCGACCACCCCCCGGCTGGAGCGACGGCTGCGCGAGGAACCGATGGTGGTCGCGGCGCTGGCCGTCGAAGCCGCCGCCGCCTTCTCCGCCGGACAGTGGTTCGGCCTCCCCGCCGCCGCCGGGCTGGCGTTCGCGGCCGGGTTCGCCTGGGGCACCGCGAAGCTGTCCTTCGACGGCCTGCTGCAGGCCAGCGTGCCGGCCGCGCGACGCGGCGCGGCGTTCACCCGGTCCGAGACGGTCTTCTCGCTGGCGTGGGTGCTCGGCGCCATCGTGCCGACCTCGGTCCCGTTGCCGGTCGGCCTCGGTCTGCCGTTGGCGGGCTTCGCCGCCCTCGCGGCACAGATCGTCTACGTCAGCGTGTTGCTCGCCCCACCGCCCCACCGTGACGCCGGCCGATCGCCGTAGTCAACCCACCACGTCCCAGACGTTCCCGCTGGCCAGCAGCGCACCGAGGTCGCCCGGTCCGCGTTCGGCGCGCGCCGTCGCCACCTGCTCACGCACGAGCTCGTCGTACACCGGTGCGACCACGTCACGGAAGACCCCGATGGGGGTGGGGCCCGTCGGGTTGTGCGCGAGGCGCGACAGCGCGAACGCGGTGGTCGGTTCGGCTCGGCTCGGGTCGTGGATCACCACCCGGTCCCCCGCCTCCGTCGTCGGCACGATGCGCATCGAGCCGTCGTCGAGCGCGATCACCGCGTGCTCGCCGTCGGGGCCGAACACGATCGGTTCACCGCGTCGCAGGCGGATCTGGTTGTGCACCTTCTGATCGGGTGCCCGCAGCGCCACGAACGCCCCGTCGTTGAACACGTTGCAGTTCTGGTAGATCTCGACGAACGCCGCGCCGCGGTGCTCGTGAGCGGCGCGCAGCACCTCGGTCATGTGTGCCCGGTCGGTGTCGATGGTGCGGGCCACGAAGCTGGCCTCGGCCCCGAGCGCGAGGCTGACGGGGTTGACGGGTCGGTCCACCGATCCCATCGGCGTGGACTTGTGGCGCGAGCCGAGCGGCGAGGTGGGCGAGTACTGCCCCTTGGTCAACCCGTAGATCTCGTTGTTGAACAGCAGGATCTTGAGGTTGACGTTGCGGCGCAGGGCGTGGATGAGGTGGTTGCCACCGATCGACAGCCCGTCCCCGTCGCCGGTGACGACCCACACGTCGAGGTCCGGACGGGTGATCGCCAGGCCCGTCGCCACCGCCGGCGCCCGACCGTGGATGGTGTGGAAGCCGTAGGTGTCGAGGTAGTACGGGAACCGGGACGAGCACCCGATGCCGGAGATGAACACCGTCGTCTCCGGACGGCAGCCCATCTCGGGCAACAGGCCCTGGATGGTGGCGAGGATGGCGTAGTCGCCGCACCCCGGGCACCACCGGACCTCCTGATCGGAGGTGAAGTCCTTCTTGGTCAGCTGCGCGTCGTTGCCGGTCACGCGTGCACCTCCACGCCCGCGAACGCGAGCTGTTCGATCGCGTCGGCCAGCTCCCCGGAACCGAAGGGTTGTCCGCTGACGCGGTGGTAGCCCTTGACGTCGACCAGGGTGGTCGCGCGCAGCAGCATCGTCAGCTGCCCGAGGTTGTTCTCCGGGCAGACCACGGCCCGGTAGCGGCCGAGGAGGTCGGCCACCTCGCGCGGCAACGGGTTGATGTGGCGCAGGTGGGTGCGTGCCACCGCCCGCCCGCGGCGGCGCAGGAGGTCGCAGGCGGCGTGGATCGGACCGTCGGTCGACCCCCAGCCGATGACCAGGACGTCGGCGTCCCCGCCCGGGTCGTCGACCACCAGCGGGGGCAGGCCGGCGGCGACGGCAGCGACCTTGTCCCGCCGCAGCTGCACCATCCGGTGGTGGTTGCCGGCCTCGTAGCTGATGTGACCGGTGACATCGGACTTCTCCAGCCCCCCGAGTCGGTGCTCCATCCCGGGCGTGCCCGGTACCACCCAGGGCCGCGCCAACGTCTCCGGGTCACGCAGGTAGGGCAGGTAGGTGCCGTCCGGTCCGTTCGGTTCGGTGGTGAAGGCGGGGTCGATGGTCGGCAGGTCGTCCACGTCGGGCAGCCGCCACGGCTCGGCGGAGTTGGCGAGGTAGCCGTCGGAGAGCAGCACCACCGGGGTGCGGTAGGTGACCGCGATGCGGCAGGCCTCGATCGCCGCGTCGAAGCAGTCCGCCGGCGAGGTCGCCGCCACGACCGGGAGCGGCGCCTCACCGTTGCGACCGAACAGCACCTGCAGCAGGTCGCTCTGCTCGGTCTTGGTCGGCAGCCCCGTCGAAGGTCCGCCGCGCATCACGTCGACGATGACCATCGGCAGCTCGGTGACGAGGCCGAGCCCCATCGCCTCGG
>CAYSTY010000128.1:0-6745 GCA_964433685.1 uncultured Actinomycetota bacterium
CCGGCGCGTCCGCCCGAGGTCGCGCGCGACGTGCTCGACCTGGCTGCCCTGTCCCGCGAGCTCGGGCTCAACGACGCGCAGGGCGAGGGAGCGGACAGCGAGGGCACGGTCGGGGACCGCAACGTCGAGCTGCTCCTCACCGCTCCCTTCACCCGCCAGGTCGCGCAGCCTCCCGCCGGGACGCCGCCGACCGAACAGCCGCCGAGGCAGCAGCCCACCACGCCTCCGCCGCCGCCCGGCGGGGGGCGCGGTCCCGGCGCCGGCGCGCCGGCCCGCCCGGCACGGCCCGTCGGCGCGGCCCCGGTCGACGCCACCCCCGCCCGGGGGGACCTGCCGGTCACCGGTGCGGGGACCGCCGCGGTCGGCGCCACCCTGCTCGCGGGAGCGGCGGCGCTGCGTGCCACCTCGCCGTCGCGGGAGGTGGCGCCGGCGGATCCAGCGGGGTCCGTGCCGGCGTCCTCAGAGGAAGCGGAGGATGGTCCCCGGTAGCCAGATCACGATGATCAGCAGCGCGGCGCCGAACTCGACCAGCACCCCGAGCCCGTAGGCGCGCAGCACCTGCCGCGTGGACGCCCACGCGCGCCGCCGGTCGTGGTGCTGCTGGAGCTCGCCGAGGTACAGGCCCCCGAGCGCGCCGACCGGCAGCCCCACGATCGGGATGACGAAGAACCCGACCACGCCGAGCGCGGCGGCCAGCGCCAGCGACGATCTGGCCGCGTCGCCGGACAAACCCTTGCGCGCCGGCAGCGCGATCGATGCGCCGGCGCCGCCGAGCGTGATCAGCGCGATGGTCACGACCATCAGCCAGCCGGACGCGCTGATGCCCAGCACGAAGGTCGACACGATCGCGGCGACGCCGACGAGCACCACGCCCGGCAGGATCGGGATGACCACCCCGGCGAGCCCGACGAGCATGACGGCGAGCGTCAGCACGACGACGATCTGCTCGCTCACGTCCGGGTCCGGTCTCGGGGGCGCGGGACGCTACTGGGTCGGCCCGTCACCCGGCAGGTCGGGGACCGGCAGCGCGACCAGCCAACGCTGACCGTGGAGGATGAACCGGTTCCCGAAGATGCCCTCGCGCGGCGCGTCGGTCGACCACGCCGGCCAGGTGTCGGGAGGCAGCCGCGCCACCTCCTCGTCGGTGCGGGTGTCGGTGACGACCATCGCCGGGTCCGGGGTCGCAGGATCGTCGTGACCGATGACGTACGGCCCGTAGGGGCCGGCGGCGAACCAGCCGTCGTTCGTGGCACCGATCGTGGCCGGCTCGCGCCCGATCAGCTGCCCGTCGGCGCGGTCGAGGACGACGGTGCCGCCGTCGCAGGGCTCGATCGTGATGACGTCGGGGTCCTCGAGCACGACCTGGTTGACGCAGCCGGACCACCCCTCGGCCGGGACGCGCCAGAGCACCCCGTCCGGGCCGACGAGCGCGACCTCGTCGCCCTGCACGTAGACGCTGTCGTCGTGCTGTTCGCCGGACGTGGCCTGCTCCACGTCGGCGTACACCTCGACGAACGTGTGCTGGTCGTCGGTCGCCGAGGCGGTGCCGTCGAAGCCGAGCGGCTCCCCGGTGCTGGCCAGCAGCAGCTGGCTGCGGTCGGCGGTCATGATGGTGATCACGTGTCCGTACCCCCAGGCGCCGCCGCCCAGGGTGCGGTCGACCAGGTCGTCGCGCTGCCACCGCACCGTGCCGGCGGCGGTCACCACGCGGGCCGAACCGTCGAAGTCGGTGAGCAGGGCGTCCCCATCCTCGAGGGGGGTGATGTCGGCGGCACCGTGCCGCCACCGGACCGCACCGGTCGCCGGGTCGAAGCCCGCCAGCACCATCTCGAAGCTGCCGTCGTTGCGGGACGCGCCGGGTCGGCCGGCGCTGACGACCACGGTGTCGCCGCTTCCCCAGGCCTGGTACGGGACGACCTGGCCCAGCTCGTCGGTCGACCAACGTTCCTCGCCCGTCGCGATCTCGCGGGCGACGAGGCGCTCCCCGGACGTGTGCACGACCAGGCCCAGCTCGGTCCCGACGGTGACGCCGGACTGGTCGCTCGGCGGTGGTTGGACGGACCAGCGCAGCTCGCCGTCGTCGAGGCCGTGGACGGCCAACGGACCGGACATGCTCCCGGCCGTGACGATGAACTCAGCGGTCGGGATGACCGCCTCGAAGCTGGCGCCGGGCGCCTCGATCAGCCACGCGAAGCAGGTGTCGGCGGGCACGCCGGTGCAGGTGGGACGTTCCACCGGCGGTGGTGGCGGTGGTGGCGGCGGGACCCGACGGCGCACATCGGCGAGGGTGTCCTCGTCGGGGGTGCCGACCGCGAGGTCCTGCACGCCGGTGGAGGTCGGTCCGACGCGGTCGACGAGGCCATCACCGGCCACTGCCAGCAGACCGACCCCGAGCGCGATCGCCGCGACCACCAGGCTCCGCCGCACCCACGGCCGGACGGCAGCCGGCGTCGACGCGGCCGGCTCCGCCGGCGCTCCGAGCAGCTCACCGCACGATCCGCACCACCGGGCCCGCCGGTCGCTGACCGGCGCGGCACAGGCGGGGCAGGTGCGGGTCCGCGTCGCCAGGTTCGGCACCCCGACCTCCTCCCGGCGGGCACACCGACGACGTTACTGCGGGCGGTCGATGCTGTCCCGCCGCACCGCCGCGACCCAACCGCCGCTGCGCACCACGATCACCTCGTCGGTCACGCCGACCGGCCACGCGTCCGCCGGCACCCGGGCCACCCGTCGGCCAGCGTCGACGAGGGCCAGGCCGGTCCCGGTGTCGGCGCGGTCGAGCTCCTCGACGGAGACGCCGGACCGCGTCAGGAGGGAGGCCGACGCCCCGTCGTCGTCGGGCGGGAGACGCTCGAGGACCGAACCATCGGCGCGGTCGAGCACCCACCGACCGCCGTCGCTGGCCAGGACGGCGAGACCCTCGCCGACGAGCCGCAGGGGCGCGCAGCAACCGAGCCGTTCGAAGGTCACCTGCCAGGCGACCTGGTCACCCTCGAGGAGGGTCAGGTCGACGCCGCCGTCGGCGCGTTCGTGCCGCACCCCGGCCACGTCGGTCAGGAACGTCTCGGCCGGGTCGTCGTCCGGAGCGGCCACGGGGACGAGTTCGCCATCGTCGACCTCGACCGGCTCACCGTCGGCGAGCGACAGGACCGGTCCCGCGCGGCCATCCCGGTCGAACGGCTGCACGAGGCTCCCGGTGGTGTTCAACCAGGCCGGAACCTCCTCGGTGTCGACCGGCCGTCGCCACCGTTCGACCCCGTCGCTGCCGACCACGACGATCGCGTCCTCGTCGACGATCACCGCGGCGTCGACGGCCAGGCGCAGCAGACCGGCTGCCTCGGCGGTCCAGACCACCTCACCGTCGTGCGGTCGCACGGCGACGACCTGCTGGTCGGGACGGTGCAGGTGCAGGAGGGTGACGTCCGCGGCGGCGTACAGGTCGGTGAGCTCCGTGACGCCGTCGAGCTGCCAGCGGACCTCGCCGGTCCGCAGGTCGTGGGCGAGCAGACGACTGTCGCCGCGACCGCCGTCGGTGACCAGCGCGAGCCCGTCGGTGGCCCGGACGGGCAGGGTGTCCTCGCGGTCGGTGGCGGCGTCCAGCGGGCTCCGCCAGCGCAGCTCGCCCGAGTCGGTGTCACGCGCCTCGAGCCCGTCGGGGACCCGGACCAGCGTCAGGTCACCGGCGACGGTCGCGGCCGGCGCGCCGCCCGCGTCGGCGACCGGCTCCAGCCACGCGACGCAGGCCGGATCGGCCAGGCACACCGGCTCGTCCCGCACCGCCACCGGCTCGTCGGCGAGGTCGACGGTGTCGGCCGCGCCGCGCCCGAGTCGGTCGCCCGCGAGGTCCCCTGCCGTGACGACGGCGGTGACGGTGGTGACGGCGGCCGCGGCGACGAGCACGCCGGCGGCCCCCAGCAGCCACCGCGGCCGCGGGCGCGGACCTGCCTCGCCGCTGTCGTCGGCGGTGGTGTCGCTGGCGTCGGCGGTGGTGTCGCTGGCGTCGGCGGTGGTGCGAGCGCGGGCGTGGTCGCGGCGCTCCGCTGCGAGGGGTGCGCCGCAACGGCCGCACCAGCGGGCCGTACGCGGTGTGGCGCCCCCACAGGCGGGGCAGGGCCCCTGCCTCGTCCGCTGCGACCTGCGCGGCACGGCCACCCCCTCAGCGTCGGCCCTCCACGGTACTGCCGGCGTTACCCTCGTCCGATGGACGTGATCAAGGCGCACGGCACCGGCAACGACTTCGTGGTGCTGCCCGACGTGGACGACCGGCTCGAGGTGTCGGCCGACCTCGTGCGCGCCCTGACCGACCGCCACGCCGGCATCGGGGGGGACGGGGTCATCCGCCTCGGCGGTCCGCCCGCGGACCAGCCCGATGCCGACGTCTTCATGGACTACCGCAACGCCGACGGTGGCGTCGTGCAGATGTGCGGCAACGGCATCCGGGTCACCGCGAAGCTCGCGGTCGACCACGGCCTCGTGTCGGTGCGGGACGGGGACGTGGTCCGTGTCGCCACCCGGTCCGGTACCAAGCCGGTCGTCGTCCACCGTGGTGCCGACGGAGCGGTCGGGGAGGTCACCGTCGACATGGGTCCGCCCGTGTTGACCCCGGCCGAGGTCCCGTTCGTCACCGACCATCAGGACGCCCTGCGCCACGACCTCGACGTCGCCGGTGAGGTGGTGACGATCAGCGTCGTGTCGATGGGCAACCCGCACGCGGTGACCGTGGTCGACGACGTGGACGCGGCACCGGTCACCACGCTGGGGCCGGCGATCGAGCACCACCGGCGGTTCCCCGAGGGCGTCAACGCCGGGTTCGTCGAGGTCCTCGACCGCGGCACCGTCCGGCTGCGCGTCTGGGAACGGGGCGTCGGCGAGACGCAGGCGTGCGGCTCCGGTGCCTGCGCGGCCGTGGTCGCGCTGCAACGGCTGGGCCTCGTGGACGGGACCGTGACCGTGCACGTGCGCGGCGGCACCCTCACCATCACCCACGAGGACGGTGGGCCCGTGACCATGCGCGGTCCCGCCACCGAGGTGGCGTCCGTCCACCTCACCGACGACTGGCTCACGGCGGCCGGGTTCGACCGAGCCGTCGCCACGAGCGCCTGAGAGGAACGTTCCCCTGACCACATCCGACGACCGCACGCCCGCCGACCTCGACCTGCCCGGGGACCCCGCGACCGGTGAGCCGGGGTCGGGCAGCGCGCCCGCACCGTCCGCCGCCGACGGTGACCTGCACGCCGGCAGCGAGGGTGGCCTCGAACGCACCGGTGACCTCGCCGACGAGGACCGGGCGCTGACGCGTGCCGAGCTGCGCCGCCAGCGCCGCGACGTGGTCGAGGAGGGCGCCCCGCAGGAGGGCGTCGACATCATCCGGCCCGTCGAACGGGCCGTCATCGTCGGCGTGCAGCTGCCGGGGCGCACGGCAGCGGAGGTCGAGGCGTCCCTCGACGAGCTCACCTCGCTGCTCGACACGGCCGGCGCGGTCGTCGTCGAACGCATCGTGCAGCGCCGCGACGCGCCGGACGCGGCGACCTACATCGGCCGCGGCAAGGTCGCCGAGCTGCGCGACCTCGCCGCCGCGATGGACGCCGACGCGGTCGTGTTCGACGACGACCTCGCCCCGGCCCAGCAGCGCGCGCTCGAGGAGGGCGTGCGCCAGAAGGTCCTCGACCGCACCATCGTGATCCTGGACATCTTCGCCCAGCACGCGACCTCCCGCGAGGGCAAGGCCCAGGTCGAGCTCGCCCAGCTGACCTACCTGCTGCCTCGCCTGCGCGGCTGGGGGACCGCCCTGTCACGTCAGGCCGGTGGTCGGGTCGCCGGCGGTGGCGGCATGGGTGGTCGTGGTCCCGGTGAGACCCAGCTGGAGGTCGACCGCCGGCGCATCATGCGGCGCATGACCAAGCTGCGCCGCGACCTGAAGGACTTCGCCCGCATCCGTGAGACCAAGGCCGCCGAACGCGACCGCAACCGGGTCCGGGTCGCCGCGATCGTGGGCTACACCAACGCCGGCAAGTCGTCGCTACTCAACCGGCTGACCGGCTCCGACGTGCTGGTCGAGGACCGGCTGTTCGCCACCCTGGATGCGACGGTGCGGCGGCTCGACCTGCAGGACGGCTCGGACGTGGTGCTGACCGACACGGTCGGGTTCGTGCAGAAGCTGCCGCACGGGCTGGTCGAGGCGTTCAAGTCGACCCTCGAGGAGTCCGCGAAGGCCGACCTGCTGCTCCACGTCGTCGACGCGTCGCACCCCGAAGCCGAGGCCCACATCGTCGCGGTCCGCGAGGTCCTCGAGGAGATCGGTGCCGACCGGGTCCCCGAACAGATCGTGCTCAACAAGATCGACCAGGCCGACCAGGCGTCGGTCGACGCGCTGTCCCGCCGGTTGCAGGTCGAGCTCGGCGCCGACCCCATCGCGGTGTCCGCCTGGACCGGCGAGGGGTGTGACGACCTCGTCGAACGCATCCAGCTGCGCCTGCCCGGACGCCGGGTCCGCGTGACCGCCAACGTGCCGTACGCCAAAGCGGAGTTGGTGGCGCTCGCGCACCGCCGCGGGAACGTGGTCAAGGAGGTGCACGACGACACCGGCACCGAGCTGGTCGTCGACCTCGACGTGCGCGCCGCCCGCGAGCTGCGCCCCTACCTCCTCGAGGACCCGTTCGCCGAGGAACCCGAGGCCTGGGAACGCGACTGACGCAGCGCGGCGGCGCCGCGCGTTGCGGCCCCTTCGCGGGTACGACGGGTGGCG
>CAYSTY010000129.1:0-6715 GCA_964433685.1 uncultured Actinomycetota bacterium
CGATGTACGAGAAGATGAAGCGTCAGGTGGACGAGGAGCTCAAGAAGCACTTCCGCCCCGAGTTCCTCAACCGCATCGACGACACCATCGTCTTCCACCCGCTGTCGAAGGACGAGGTCAAGGAGATCGTCGACCTGATGCTCAAGCGGGTCAAGGGCCAGCTGCGCATCAAGGACCTCGACCTGGAACTGACCGACAACCTCAAGGTCTGGTTGGCGGACAAGGGCTACGACCCGCAGCTCGGCGCCCGGCCGCTGCGTCGCACCATCCAGCGCGAGCTCGAGGACAAGCTGTCCGAGCGCATCCTGCTCGGTGAGTTCAGCGCGGGGCAGCTGATCGTCGCCGACGTCGATCCCGACGCGGACACGGTCGCCTTCCGGGCCGTCGACTCCCCGTCGGCGCCCGACGTCCCGCCGGTCGAGCTCGCCGGCGGCGACCGCGACGAGGACCCGGGCGAGTAGGTCGCACGAGCACCAGCCGAGGAGGGGCGGACCGCACGGTCCGCCCCTCCTCGCGGGTGTGGGTGCTCAACCCGCGAGCGCGGCCTCGGCGGCGCGGACCAGGCGCACCATCGCGTGGCGTGCCTGACCGGGCTCGGTCAGGACCTCGTCGAACCCGAGCCGACCGAACGCGAGGCCCGGGCGCTCGTCCTCGCCGGCCACGAGGTCGATGCGGACCTCGAACCCGTACCGGTCGCAGCTGGTCATGGTCACGGCGTCGACCTCGCCCGCGACCGGCAGGAACGCCGCGACGATGTCCGCCAGCGCGTCGGCGTGGTCCTCGTTGACGTGGGTGACGATGCGCAGCTCCGCCGCCGCGTCGATCGGGTCCGCTTCGGCGGCGGCGTACGCCTCGGGGCTGACCCAACCCATCTCCCCGAAGCCGCGGACGTAGCGGATCGCCTCGACCTGCAGACGGTGCATCCCGAAGTCGGGGAACCGGGCCCAGAACGCGTCCGGGTGCACCGCGAGGTAGCGCTCGGTGGCCGCTGGCTGCGCGTCGTCGGCGACCGGGGTGATGCGACCCACCAGGGTCACCCGCGCGGCGGCCAGCCGTCCGGCGCCGTCCCCACCGGCGGTCACCAACAGCGAGCCGCGCGGGTCGGCGGCGAGGTTGCGCGCGTGCTCGGCCATCGTGCTCATCAGCACCAGCGGCGCACCGTCCTCGTCGAGCGCGTAGGTCACGATGGAACCGAACGGGTAGCCGGCGGGGTCCAGCGCCACCGTGCTGAGCGTGCCGTCCACCTGACCGCTCACGAGGGTGCGGACCCGTTCGGCGGGTTCGGGTGACCCGGCGCCGTCCTGGGTGTAGGTGGGCGGACCTCCGCGGCTGTGGGGGTCGTCGGTCACGGTGGCTTCCGGTCGTCGAGGGCGTGGTGCGGCCGTCGGCACGGTAGGCGCTGCGGCGGTCACGCCGGTCCGGACGGCGGTCCGGCGCGGTCCCGAAGCGGTCCTGACCTGGACCCGGTCCAGGTGGGGTCCGGTACCCTCGTTCGTCCCGTGCGTGCGAGGAGGAACCCCGTGGCTCACCACCCGAGCGAAGCCGTCGAGATGTACCTGCGCACGGTCCTGGAGCTGGAGGAGGAGGGCGTCACCGCCCTCCGCGCCCGGCTCTCGGAGCGGCTCGGTCTGTCGGCCCCGGCGGTCTCCGAAGGCGTGGCCCGGCTCGAGCAGGCCGGGATGGCGCGGCTCACCTCCGACCGGGTGGTGACGCTGACCGAGGCCGGGCGCGAGCGTGCCGAGCACGTCATGCGCAAGCACCGGCTCGCCGAACGGCTGCTGCTCGACGTGCTCGGGCTCGAGCGGGAGTTCGTCCACGAGGAGGCGTGCCGCTGGGAGCACGTCATCTCCGACCGGGTCGAGCGCAAGCTCACCGAGTTCCTCGGCAACCCGACCACCTCGCCGTACGGCAACCCCATCCCGGGCTCGGTCCCGACCGGTCACGAACCGGTCAGCCTCGCCGAGGCCGACGCCGGGGCGGTGACGATCCGCTACTTCTCCGAGCACCTCCAGGGCGACGCCGACCTGATCCAGGAGCTCGATGCCCGCCGGATGTGGTCGGGCACGACCGTCGAGGTGGCGCGTGCCCCCGGGTCGGTGACCCTCGTCCGGGACGAGGAACGCATCGAGCTCGGGGTCGACGATGCCAAGCTGGTCTTCGTAACACCGGCTGACGCCGCACCCGTCGACGTCACGCCCGTCTGACGTCGCACCCGTCGACGTCACGCCCGCCTGACGTCCGTCGGTCGCGGCGCGCCGCCGGCCGCGTGCAGCCCGTCCGAAGGGGTGGTCGTCGGTCGCGACCGTGACCGACGGAACGCATCCACGCTCCCGACGGCACCGGCGGTTGGTCGAGGCTGGAGGTCCGGCGCGGGACCGCCCCCGCGCCCCGACCGGGAGCGGACCGTGAGCATCATCGGTTTCATCATCGTCGGCATCATCGCCGGGTACCTCGGGCGCCTGTTGATGCCCGGCAAGCAGCGCATGAGCTTCGTGGCCACGGCGCTGCTCGGGATGCTCGGATCGGTCGTCGGTGGGACGCTCGCGGCGTTGATCTTCGAGGGTGACCTCGACCTGTCGCCGTCGGGCTTCATCGGCTCGGTCATCGGGGTGCTCATCGTGTTGTTCCTCGTCGAGCGCTTCGGACGCCCGCGCTCGGACCGGCGTATCGGCAAGGGCGCCGGCCGCCGCTGACCGCCGCGGCGCTACGGTGCCGGCCACCTCCGGACCGATCGGGTTCACGCGTGCCTTCGACGACGGGGCCCCTGGCCGCGCCGCCGCACCGCCGCCTCGCCGAGGAACTGCTCGCGTGGAGCGAGCGGTCGCGGCGTGACCTGCCGTGGCGCCGCACCCGCGACCCGTGGGCGGTCCTGGTCAGCGAACTGATGCTCCAGCAGACCCAGGTCGCCCGCGTGGAGCCGCGCTACCTCGCCTTCCTCGAACGCTTCCCGGACCCCGCGGCCTGCGCCGCGGCGGCCCCGGCCGAGGTGGTGCGCGCGTGGGCGGGTCTCGGCTACAACCGTCGCGCCATCAACCTCCACCGCGCGGCGACCGCGATCGTCGAGCAGCACGGCGGCCACCTGCCCGACGACCTCGAGGCGTTGCTGGCCCTGCCCGGTATCGGTCCCTACACCGCCCGCGCCGTGCTGGCGTTCGCGTTCGAACGCGACCACGGTGTGGTCGACACCAACGCGGCCCGGGTCATCGCCCGGGCGGTGGCCGGACAGCGGCTGACGGCCGCGCAGGTGCAGGACCATGCCGACGAACTGGTGCCGCTCGGCCGCGGCTGGGACTGGAACCAGGCGGTGCTCGACCTCGGCGCGACCGTCTGCGTGCGGCGTGCCCCCCGCTGCGAGCTGTGCCCCGTCGCCGCGCGCTGTGTCTGGGCGCAGCGCGGGTGGGACGATCCCGATCCCGCCGACGGCAGCGCCGGGACCTCGACCCCGCAGTCCCGCTTCGACGGTTCCGACCGCCAGGGACGCGGCCGGTTGGTGCAGGCCCTGCGCACCGGGCCGCTGGAGCTCGACCGGCTCGCCGACGCCGCCGGGTGGCCCGACGACCCCGATCGGGCCCGCCGCGTCGCCGACACGCTCGTCGGTGACGGTCTGGCCGAGTACACCGACGGTCAGCTCGCGCTGCCGGCCTGAGTCAGCAGGCCGGTCCCTGCGGGCCGCAGCCGTGCTCCGCGGGTTCGAGCTGCACCGTGGTCCGCGCGATGCCGTGCGTCCGGGTCAGCGTGCGTTCCACCGCGTCCAGGACGGTGTGCGCGTCGGCGTCCCGGGCGAGGCGCACGTGGACGGAGGCGACGTCCAGCCCCGAGGTCAAGGTCCACGCGTGGAGGTCGTGCACACCGGCCACGCCGTCGATCCCGGCGAGCTCGGCGCCGACGGCCGAGACGTCGATGTGATCCGGTGCCGCCTGGACGAGCACGCGCAGCGCCCGGTACCCGAGGCGCAACGCCCGGGGCAGGACCCACGCGGCGACGCCGAGCGCGACGAGCGTGTCGATCCCGGTCCAACCGGTCGTGGTGATGACGATGCCGGCGACGATCACCCCCACGGACCCGACGGCGTCGGCCAGGACCTCGAGGCGGGCGCCTTCGAGGTTGATGCTCTCCGACGCCCCCTCGCGCAGGAGCGCCGCGGTCACGAGGTTGACCACGAGCCCGACGGTGGCGACCACGAGCAGCGGCCCCCCGGCGATGTCCGGTGGCGCCCCGATGCGGCGCACCGCCTCGACGGCCACGAACCCGGCGATGGCGAGCAGCAGCAGGCTGTTGCCGAGCGCGGCCAGGATCTCCAGCCGGTGCCAGCCGTAGGTCAGGGACCGGCCCGGGCGCGCCGCCGCGGCGATGCGGATGGCCGCGAGCGCCATGAGCAGCCCGGCCAGGTCGGTGGCGAGGTGGCCCGCGTCCGACAGCAGCGCCAACGACCCGGTCGTCAGCGCCACGGCCAGTTCGACCACCAGGGTGACGGCGACGAGCGCCGCCGCCAGCGTGAGACGGCCCGCGTGCCGGGCGCCGGCGGAGGCGTGGTGGTGGTCGTGCACGGCGGCGATCACCTCCCGGTCGGCGGTGTCCTGCGACCGTACGCCGGTGAGCGGGGAGAGGCACCCACGGGACGGTCCTCGGAACGGCTCCCGTCTCCATCCCCAGGTCGGCCCCCGGCCCGCCGGGGGAGGTCGCACCTCGGAGCTACTCTCGCCAGCCGCCGGCCAGGCCCTCCGAACGGCAGCAGGAGCCACGTGCGCGTCGACGAACTGCTCGCCGATGCCCTCGCCGAGCTGGGGGGTGAGGCCGGTGTCCCCGACCTGGTCCGGGCCGCCAGACGTCGTGCCGGTCCGCGTCTGAGCCGCGCCGCCGTCGAGCGTGCGCTCGCCTCCAGCGGGCGGTTCGCCTGCGACGACGCCGATCCACGCCGGCCACGCTGGTCGCTCGCCGACCCGGCGTCGGCGGGGTCGGGGTCCGCGGGGTCCGCTGGGTCGCCGGGAGGACCGGCATCGCGCACGCCCGATCGCGGGCCGGACCCCCGCGGCGCGCTCGACGCGCTCGCCCTGCGCGACTGGCAGGTCGAGGCGTTCGCCGCCTGGTCGCAGGCGGGGTGTCGCGGGGTGGTGGAGGCGGTGACCGGCACCGGCAAGACCCGCCTCGCCGTGGCCGTGCTGCGCAGCGTCGTGGGCACCCGCACCGGCCAGGGCCGCGGCCTCGTCCTGGTGCCGACGCTCGACCTGCTCGAGCAGTGGGTCGGGGAGCTGCGGACGGCCCTCCCCGAACGACGCATCGGTCGACTCGGTGGCGGCCACGACGACGACCTGTTCGCGTGCGACGTCGTGGTCGCCACGCCCCACTCGGCGGCCGCGGTCCCGGTGGACCTGCCCCCGGGTGCGGTCGGTGTGCTCATCGCGGACGAGGCCCACCGCTACGGCGCACCGACGTGGGCGGCCGCGCTGCGTGACGAGTTCGCGCTGCGCCTGGCCCTCACCGCGACCTACGAACGTGGCGACGACGGTGTCGACGACGTGCTCGCGCCCTACTTCGGTGAGGTCGTCGTGAGCTACGGGTTCGACCGTGCGGTCGCCGACGGCACCGTGGCCCCGTTCCGGCTCGGGCTCGTCGGCGTGCCGTTGACCGAGGACGAACGCGCCCGGCACGGCCGCGCGGACCTCCGGGTCAAGCAGCTGCACCGTGAGCTGGTGGGTGTCCACGGGTTGTCCAAGGACCCGCGGCGGCGGTTCGAGGCGGTCACCGCGATCGTCGGCGAGGCCGACCGCGGTGGCGGTCCGGGGACGCGTGGCGCCGGGCCGCTCGTCGCCGCCTGCCGCGAGTACCTCGTGCGCGTCCGCGAGCGTCGCGACGTGGCCGCGCAGGCCGCCGCCAAGCTCGAGCTGTGCGAGCTCGTCGCGCCGGCCCTCGCCGGGCGCCGCACGCTGGTGTTCACCGACACCGTCGACCAGGCCGAGGACGCCGCCCGCCTCCTGCGGCGCGCCGGGCGCGAGGCCAGGTCGGTCCACGGCGACCTCGCCAGCGACGAGCGGCGCACCCGCCTCGCCCTGTTCCGCCGCGGCGACGTCGAGGTGGTGGTCGCACCGCGCGTGCTCGACGAGGGCGTCGACGTCCCCGACGCGGACGTCGCCGTCGTCCTCGCCGCCTTCCGCACCCGCCGGCAGCTCGTCCAGCGGCTCGGACGCGTGCTGCGGGTCAAGAGCGACGGCCGCGAGGCACGGCTGCTGCTCGCCCACGCGGTGGGCACCGCCGAGGACCCCGCGGAGGGTGGGCACGCCGACTTCCTCGACGACGTCCGTCCCGTCGCCCGCGAGGTCCGTGAGCTCGACCTGGTCCGCGATCCGGGCGCGGTCACCGCGTTCCTCGCGCGCCCCTGACACCGTCGTGGCCGTCCGGTCCGGTCGGCCCCGCGGACCGCTCGGTACGGGCGCTAGCATCGCGCGGCGAACGCGCACGGACGAGCAGGAGAGTGCGGCGGTGGTGGACCTGGCGCGCGACGACGAACTGCGCGCCGTCCTCGTCCTCCTCGCGCCCGGGTCGGTGCTGCGCGAGGGCATCGAACGCATCATCCGCGCCGGCCGCGGCGCGCTGATGGTCGTCGGCTGGACGCCGGAGATCGAACCCCTCGTCTCGGGTGGCTTCGTGATCGACATCGCCGCGACCAGCCAGCGCATCGCCGAGCTCGCCAAGATGGACGGCGCCCTCGTCCTCGACG
>CAYSTY010000130.1:0-6714 GCA_964433685.1 uncultured Actinomycetota bacterium
GAGTGCGTCGGCGACGGTGACGTCGGCGAGCTCGGCGCGGGTACGGCCGCGGAACGGCCCGCCCGACGCGGTGACCACGAGGCGGCGCACCTCGTCGCGGCGACCGCTGCGCAGGCACTGCGCGAGCGCGGAGTGCTCCGAGTCGACCGGGATGAGGTGGCTCTCGCGGCCGCCGGCACGTTCGGCAGCGGCGACGACCAGCTCGCCCCCGACGATGAGCGACTCCTTGTTGGCCAGCGCGACCGGTGTGCCCGCGCCGAGGGCGGCCAGGGTCGGTTCCAGCCCGACCGCGCCCGTCACCCCGTTGACCACGAGGTCGGCGTCGGTGGCGGCGAGCTCGACCACCCCCCGCTGACCGTCGAGCACCTCGAGGTCGGGCCGGGCGTCGCGCAGCTCGCGGGCGGCGTCCGCGTCGGCGAGGGCGACGCGACGCACGCCGTAGGTGTCCGCCTGTGCCGCCACCGTGGCCGCGTCACGCCCGGCGGCGAGCGCCACCACCTCGAAGCGGCCCGGGTGGGCGGTGACGACCTCGAGCGCCTGGGTCCCGATGGAGCCGGTGGCACCGAGGAGCACCACGCGGCGTGGTGCGGCGGTCACGGGCCCGTCCCCCCGGTCACCGGCAGGAGCTGGTCGACGCGGTCGGCGGCACCGACGGCCGCGGGCAGCATCGTGCCGGCACCGAGGTCGTAGTTGGCGAGCAGCTGGCCGCACGCGGCGTCGGCGTCCCGGCCGCGGGTGTCGCGCAGGGTCACGTTGGCGCCGCCGCGTTCGACCTGTTCGACGAAGGCGCGCGTGGCGGCGCGGGTCGGTTCCTTCCAACGCACACCGGGCGTCGGGTTCATCGGGATGACGTTGACGTGGGCGCGCAGCCGCCGGGCGATGCGGGCGAGCCGGTCGGCCTGGTGGGCGCTGTCGTTGACGTCGCCGATGAGGCACCACTCGATGGTGACGCGCCGTCCGGTGCGGTCGCGGTAGCGACGGACGGCGTCCTCGAGCTCGGCGACCGGGTGGGACCGGTTGATCGGCACCAGCACGTCGCGCAGCTCGTCGGTCGCGGCGTGGAGGCTGACCGCGAGCGTCACCGGGAGGCCGACGTCGGCGAGCTTGTCGATGCCCGGCACGAGGCCGACGGTGGAGACGGTGATGGACCGTGCCGACAGGCGGAACCCGTCCGGGTCGTGGAGCCACCGCACGGCCGCGAGCGTCGCCGGCAGGTTGGCCAGGGGCTCACCCATCCCCATGAACACCACGTTCGTGACGTGGTCGGGCACGCCGGTCGGCAGGTCGGCGCCGTCCTCCCCGCCGATGGTGCCGTTGCGGAGGGCCGCGTCGCAGACCACGACCTGTCGCACCACCTCGCCCGCGGTCAGCTGCCGACGGAACCCGAGCTGCCCGGTGGCGCAGAACGGGCACCCCATCGCGCAGCCAGCCTGGGTGGAGATGCAGACGGTGGCGCTCGCCTTCCTGCCGGAGCCACCTTCCCGGGCCGGGTAGAGCATCAGGACGGTCTCGATCGACTCGCCGTCCGGATAGCGCAGCAGGAGCTTGTGGGTGTGGCCGTCGTCGGCGACGCGGTGTGCGACCAGTTCGGGTCGGGTCGGCGCGAACCGTTCCGCGAGCCGGTCGCGCAGCGCAGCCGGCAGGTCGGTCATCTCCTGCGGGTCGTCGACACCCCGCACGAGCCAGGCGTGGACCTGACGGGCGCGGTAGGCGGGCTGGCCGAGCTCCGCGAGCAACGCGCCGAGCCCGTCGCGGTCGAGCGCGTACGGATCGACGCCCCCGCTCGGCGGCGCGACAGGGTCGGTCTCGGACGGCAAGGAGGATCCGGCGTTCGGGGTGCGGAGGTCCACCTCAGGGTACGGCAGACGGGCGCCCCGACCCGCGGGCGCCCGTCGACCTCACCGCGTCCGGCTCACTCGACCGCGAGGGCGGCCGCCGGCGCGATGCGTGCCGCGCCTCGGGCCGGCAGCACCGACGCCACGAGACCCGCCGCGACCGCGACCACCACGACGACCACGAGGTCGCGCCAGGCCACCCCCAACGTGACGCCCTCCGTCATCGCCCCCATCACGGTGTGCGCGCCGGCCCAGCCGTAGAGCGTGCCGAGACCGGTGCCGAGCACCGCGCCGACACCTGCGAGGAGCATGCCCTCGATGGCGAGGGTCCCCCGCAGCTGCCGCCGTGTCAGGCCGATGGCGCGGAGGGTCGCCGACTCCCGGCGCCGTTCGATGACCGACAGGGAGAGGGTGTTGGCCACACCCACCAGCGAGATCACCACGGCGACCCCGAGCAGCGCCACGACCACGCCGAGCAGCGCGTCGATCATCGCGTCGATCTCGGCGCGTTCCAGCGCGGCCCCCGCGACGCGGACCGATCGGTCGGCGAGGATCTCCTGCAGGTCGTCGGCGACCTGGCCGGCCGTTGCGGTGTCCTGCAGCCGGACCCAGATCACGGCGCCGGAGGGTTCGGACGTGATCGCGTCCATCGTGTGGGCGCTGACGAGGGCCTCGACGCCGGGCAGATCGGTCACCCGTGCGGTCACCGCGACCTCCGGCGCCGACGCCTCCGCCGCGTCGGTGGTGATGGTCACCGGCGTGCCGTCCTCGATGCCGACGACCGCGGCCAGCCGTGCCGGTACGACGACGGTCTCGTCGCCGAGGCCCGCCAGCACGGCGCGGTCACGTACGACGCCGGGCACCTCGGCGAGGTCGACGCCCAGCACGTCGACCGACAGCCCATCGTCCGCGGTCGTGATCGTGACCGCGTCGCGGGCGAGCGGGACCGCCCGTTCGACCTCGGCGAGCGCTGCCACGGCGGCGACGCGATCGGGCCCGAGGGTGGTCGCCGCGCCACCATCGACGGTCGCGACCTCGAGGTCGACCGGGTAGGTGCGGTCGAGCTCGCCGTCCAGGCTCGACCGGGCGGTGGCGGCGCCGGTGCTCATCATCGACACGAGGGTGACCCCGATGAGCAGCGCCGCGCTCGTGGCCGCGGTCCGACGCGGGTTGCGTGACGTGTTCGCCGCGGCGAGCAGTGCGGTCGGTCCGGCGCGACGGGCCAGCAGCGTGCCACCGGCGGCGAGCAGCCGTGGGACCCAGAGGACCGAACCGACGAGGACGCCGACGAACGAGAGCAGGCCGCCGAGGATGCCGACCCCGAGGCCGAGCAGCGGCCCACCGGTGGTGGTCAGCACCACACCGCCGGCGAGGAGAGCGAAGCCGCCGGACGTGAGCAACGTGGCCAGACGCCGCCGGCGACGCGACACCGCGAGCGGGTCGGGACCCTCGGCCGGGCGCAGCGCCGCCAGAGGGGAGACGCGCGCCGCGGCGCGGGACGGTGCACGTGCCGCCACGATGGTGACGACGACCCCGGCCAGGAGCGGCACCAGGACGACGGCCGGGCTGAGGGCGACCCACGTCGGGAGCGGGACGTCCGGGGCGAGGCGTCCGAGGACCGTCAGGGCCAGCTGCGCCAGCGCGACACCGACCACGATCCCGGCCAGCGAAGCGGCCACCCCGAGGGCTGCGGCCTCGGTGGTCACCGAGCGCCGCAGCTGACGCGTCGTGGCACCGACGCAGCGCAGCAACGCGAGCTGGTGGGTGCGTTGCGCGACGAGGACGGCGAAGGTGTTGGCGATCACCAACGACGCGACGATGAGCGCGATGGCGGCGAAGCCGAGCACCACCGCGGTCAGCGCGTTCGCGGCGCCAGCCGAGCGGCTCAGCTGGACCTCGGCCTCCTCCGACCGGGTGCGGACGACCGGCGATGCGTCCTGCGTACCGACCGCCTCGCCCACGGCCGCACGCACCACCTCGGGGTCGGCGCCGGGCTCGAGGAGTACGAGCACCTCGGGGTACTCGACCTCACCGGCGCCCCCTGCACCCGCCCAGCGTCGCGCGTCGTCCGGGTGGACGACCAGCGAGCTGGTCGCGCCGAACGCGCCTCCGCCCCCGGCGACGATCCCCGAGACCCGGAGCGGCACCTGGTGACCAGCGTCGGTGGCGACCAGCTCGTCCCCCACGCCCAGGCGCAACACGTCGGCGGTGGAGCGTGTGACGGCGAGCTCACCGGGCCCCGGTGGCGCCCCGGCGGTGTAGGTGAACGGCTCCAGGCGCGGATCTGAGGGGGCGGTGGTGAAGGGCTGGAAGAGCGAACGCCCGCCGTCGGACACCTCGACGTAGCCCTGCGACGGACCGTCGGCGACGGCGACGCCGGGGACGGCGGCGATGGCCGCGCGATCGGCCTCCGAGAACCACGCCTCGGTGACGACGAGGTCGGCCTCCGCGAGCGAGACCACCATCGCCGCGTGCGTCGTCCGGGTGATCACGTCGGAGGTGAGCAGCGTGGCGGTGACGAACGCGGCACCGATGAGGATGGCGAGCCCGGCCGCAGCGAGCCGTCGGAGGTTGCCGCGCGCCTGCGCCCAGGTCAGCTGCAACATCAGCGGACCCCCGGCGCGGTGACGGGCACGAAGGTGCGCAGGGCGTCGAGGCCCGTGAGCACCGACTCGGGCGTCGGGGCGTCGATGTCACCGGCGACCTGCCCATCCGCCAGCATGACGACCCGGTCGGCGTGCACGGCGGCGGCCGGATCGTGGGTCACCATGATGATGGTGCGGCCGAGCTCGCGGACCGATCGACCCAGGAGCGCGAGCACCTCCTCCCCCGAGCGGGAGTCGAGGTTGCCGGTCGGCTCGTCCGCGAAGACGACGTCCGGCCGCGCGATGAGGGCCCGAGCGATCGCGACACGCTGTCGTTGGCCGCCGGACAGCTCCGCGGGGCGGTGCTCGAGCCGGTCACCGAGCCCGAGGGTGTCGACGAGGGTGGCGAACCACGCCGGGTCGGGGTCGGCACCGGCGAGCTGCAGCGGCAGCAGGATGTTCTGCTCGGCGGTGAACATGGGCAGCAGGTTGAAGGACTGGAACACGAAGCCGATGCGGTCGCGGCGCAGGAGCGTGAGCTGGTCGTCGTCCATGGCGGTCAGGTCGAGGTCGCCGAGGAGCGCCTGACCCTCCGTGGCGGTGTCGAGGCCCGCGAGCAGGTGCATGAGCGTCGACTTGCCGGACCCGGACGGGCCCATGATGGCGGTGAACGCGCCGCGGGCGATGTCGAGGTCGACCGCGTCGAGGGCGACGACGGCGGCCTCGCCGCGGCCGTAGACCTTGCTCAACCGTCGGGCACGGACGGCGCTGGCGGCGGGTGGGAGCGTGGGCATGGGTTCATCCGAGACGTCGGGAGGGGATGAACGAGACGCTACGAACCGCCGGCTGCGACCACATCGGGCCACGGTCTGGACCCGCTCTCCACCCTGGGGTGGAGATCGGGCGCGTGACGGGTGGAGACCGACCTCAGCCGGACGGGCGCGTCCCCGGCCGGACGAGCCCGGCCTCGTAGGCAGCGACCACCGCTTGGACGCGGTCGCGGGCACCCAGCTTGGCGAGGATGTGGCCGACGTGGGTCTTGACGGTCGCCTCGGCCACGAACAGGTCGGACGCGATCTCGGTGTTGGAGCGGCCACGTGCCATCAGCACCAGCACCTCGCGCTCGCGTCCGGTGAGGTCGCGGAGCACCGCGCGGGTGCCCTCCGCCTGCTGCCCGTCGGGCAGGACGGTGACGAGGTGCTCGAGGAGGCGCCGGGTGCTCGACGGGGCGATCACCGCATCCCCGACGTGGACGGTGCGGATGGCGTCGAGCATGGCCTCGGGTGGGGCGTCCTTGAGCAGGAACCCGCTGGCCCCCGCCTTGATGGCGCGCAGGACGTACTCGTCGAGGTCGAAGGTGGTCAACACGATCACGCGTGGGGTGGCCCGGTCGGCGGCGGGCGTGCGGGCGGTCAGGGCCTCGGTGGCGGTCAGCCCGTCCATCGTCGGCATGCGCACGTCCATGAGCACGACGTCGGCGTCCGTGGCGTCGAGGACCTGCAACGCCTCGGCGCCGTCGCCCGCCCCGGCGACCCCGATCCGGGCCGGTTGCGAGGCGATGCCCAGCCGGCACCCGGCGCGCACGAGGTGCTGGCCGTCGCCGACCACGACCCTGATCGGGGCGGTCACGAGCGCGTCCGTGCGTCGTCGGTTGCGCGATCGGGGGCGCGATCGGTCGCCTGCGCACCGACCCCGTCCGCGTCGTGGAGCGGTAGTCGCGCGTACACCCGGAACCCGCCTTCCGGACGAGGCCCGGCGAGCAGCTCCCCGCCGAAGGCGTCGACCCGTTCCCGCATCCCGATCAGACCGTGCCCCGGGTCCTGACTCGTCGCGTCCCTCACCGCAGCAGCACCACGTCCGTCGTCGGTGACCTCGAGGACGAGGGCGGTCGACGTCCACCGTTGCAGCACCGTCACCGACACGTCCGGTCCCGCGTGCTTGAGCACGTTCGTCAGCGCCTCCTGACAGATGCGGTGCACGGTCATCCCGACCCCGGCCGGCAGCTGCCGGGGGTCGCCCACGCGGACCTGTGAGACGTGCACGCCCGACGTGCGGACCCGCTCGATCAGCGCGTCGAGGTCGGTGACGCTCGGCTGTGGCGTCAGCTGCGGTCCCGCCCGCTCGGCGGCGCCGACCTCGTCACGGAGCACCCCGAGGATGCGGCGCACGTCGGCCAGCGCGGCCCGACCGGTCTCGCTGATCGTGTCGAGGGCGCGCCGGGCGTCCTCGGGGGAACGTTCGGCGGCGTAACGGCCGCCGTCGGCCTGGGCGATGACCACCGACAGGGAGTGGGC
>CAYSTY010000131.1:0-6712 GCA_964433685.1 uncultured Actinomycetota bacterium
GCGGCCGCGGTGGCTGCGCTCGCCCTGGTCGGTTGCGCGGTCGCCGACGCGCCGATCGCCGCCCCCGACGACGACGAGGTCGCGGCGGCCGAACGCGAGGTGGACTGTGCGGTGAGCACGCCGGGGTTCGACGGGTCCGCGGACCACGTCGATCCCGACGACGCCCCGTCGGCGGCGGGGCTGTACCCCTCCCGCCCGGCCCTCGGCGGCGAGCACTTCCGCGAGTGGCTGCGCGCCGGCGTGTACGACCGACCGGTCGAAGAGCGGGCGGCGGTGCACAACCTCGAACACGGTGCCGTGGCGGTCTACCACGACCCTGACCTGGCGGACGACGAGGTCGCTGCGATCGTCGATTGGGCGACCTCGCGCAACGAGGCCGGGTTGCTCGACGAACGCAGCGGCGCCGGGCTCCTCGTCGCCCCGTGGGACGAGGCGCTCGATCCGCCGGTGGCCTTCCGCGCCTGGGGGGTGGCGGCCGACTGCCAGGGGTTCGCGACGGCGTTCGCCGACGGTTTCGTCCGTGACCACTTCGGTTCGGCCGGGAACGCGCCCGAGGGCGACTTCGGTGGCGATCCGGGCCGGGTCGTCGGCCACACCTCGGAGGTCTGACCCGTGCCCGTCCTCGTCACCGGCGCCCACCGTCCGCTCGCGCGGCGGGTCGCGGCGGCGCTGCTCGAGGAGGGCGGCGAGGTCCGCGTGCACACCTCGGGCGACGCGTCGTCCCTCCGTGCCGGTGGCGCCATCGTGGCGGCCGGCGACGCCGACGACGAGGGCCACCTCGAAGCCTCGCTGGCGCAGGTCCACACGGCGATCCACGTGGGCCGGGGGGTGCTCGCCCCGTCCCCCGAGGTGCTCGTCACCGAGGCGGCGACCCTGGCCCGGGCTGCGAGCGGTGCGGGCGTGCGCCGCATCGTCGCGCTGTCGGTCCACGGCGCCGATGTCGCGGCAGCCGATCCGCTGCGCGCCGCGATGGGTGAGGTCGAGGCCGTCCTGGCCGCGGCGCCGGTGCCGACCGTCGTCGTGCGCACCTCGCTGGTCGACACCCCCGCCATCCGGGACGCCCTGGCGACCGCCGGCCTGTCACCGCAGGAGCGGGAGCAGCCGGTCGCGCCGGTCGACCCCGCCGACGTGGTGGCGCTCCTGGTCGCCTTCGACCGCCTGCGGTCGTCCGCGGCGTCGGGTCACGCGGTGTTCGGCGCCGATGGTCCGGTCGTGCGGGCCCTCGGTGA
This sequence comes from uncultured Actinomycetota bacterium, assembly GCA_964433685.1. Lineage (GTDB taxonomy): Bacteria > Actinomycetota > Nitriliruptoria > Nitriliruptorales > Nitriliruptoraceae > Nitriliruptor. The sequence continues at coordinate 1,230 of CAYSTY010000131.1, forward strand.
ACACCTACGGCTGGTCGGCGCCGCTGGTCCGGGCAGCGGTTCGCTCGTCGGGCGCCGCGCCCTCGACCCGGCGCGCGTCCCGATGTTGCTGCCCGCCCTGCGCGGATCGTGGGTCGCCGGTGACGGCGCGGACCGTGCCCCCGACGCGTGGTCCTTCGTCGGCCTCGAGCCCCGGGTGGTGGGACCGCAGGCCTGACCGCCGGGCCCACAGCTGCAACAGCGTCGGCTGCACGAGGAGGCACGCCACCAGGGCGTAGCCGATCATCAGGGCGCTGACGATCCCGAACTGCCGCAGCGGCACGCTGCTCGACAGGCCGAGGACCCCGAAGGCCAGCCCGGTGGTCACCGCCGAACCCGCGAGGGCGCCGCCGGTGTGCCGGAGGGTGTCGCTGACCGCTGCCTCGACGTCCGGTTCGGTGCGCAGGGACGCGCGGAACCGGTTGGTGAGGTGGATGCCGTACGGCACACCGATGCCGATGGCGATCGACGCGACGGTCGCGGTCAGCGCGTTGAACGACAGCCCGATGGCGCGCATCGTGCCGAGCACCAGGACCAGCGCGACCACGGACGGCGCGACACCGATCAGGCCGAGCGCGACGCTGCGATCGCTGACCAGCGAGGCGGCGACCAGCAGGGCGGCGGCGATGCCGATGCTGATCGCGATCGCGAGCAGCTGCGCGGCGGACAGCGAGTCGATGATCTCGTCGTTGACCAGGGGCTGGCTGACCACGGTCACCTCGCCGCCCGCGGCCTCGACGTCGCCCGCCAGGTCGTGGAGCACGTCGGACAGCTCCGCTGCCCCGTCCTGACCCGCCGAGGTCGACACGATCAGCAACAGGCCATCCTCGTCGATGATGGTCGCGAGCTCGTCGGGCACCTCGTCGGCCGCCACGGCGACCTGCGCGGCGACGTCATCGCGATCACGGGAGGGATCGTCGGCGTCCCATCCGGCCGCCTCCAGCCGTGTGAGGTGCTCGAGCGCCTCGCGGTCGGCGTCGGGCAACACGTCCAGCGGGAAGCCCGCGGCCGCGAGGACATCGAGGTCGAGCTGCTCGGCCGGCAGCGCGGCCAGCTCCTGCACCGCGGCATCGGAGAGTCCGTCCGGCCGCTCGTCGAGCACCTGGGTGCGCAGCTGGTCCCGCACCGCGTCCTGGATGATGGCCGGGTCGCTGGTCGTGGCCAACGCGACCGCCGGCGGACGGCCGGCCGGGAGGCGACGCGCGACCGCGTCCAGGATCTCGTCCGGGACCTCGAGGTCGAGGTCACCATCGACGTTGGCCTCGATCGCCTCGGGGGACAGCTCGTCCGGCACCGGCAGGTCGTCGCCAGCCGACGCCGGGTCGGCCCAGGCCGCGAGGTCCGAGGCGAGCTCGTCGCGGACCCGCTCCCCCCGTTCCCCGAGCCGGTCGAGCAGCTCGAACGGCGAGGTGACCTGCGGCCGGTCCCCGAGCCGGCGCACCTGATCGACCTCGGCGAGCTCGTCCTCGAAGCCGGCCACGGCCGCGAGCAGCTGCGGGTCGGTCGGGTCACCGTCGACGAGCACGTAGGTCTGTTCGCCCACGTCCCCGCCGAACAGCAGGTCGGTCCGGTCGATGGTCGCCGTCACCGGCGCACCGTCCGGCAGGAAGGAGCGTTCGTCGAACTCGGTGCCGAGCCCGGCGGCGCTGATCCCCCCGATGGCGACCAGCACGGCCGTCACCGTCAGCACGATGGCGGGGCGCTGCATCGCCGTGCGGGTCAGCGCATCGGTCCAGCGGGACGGGCGCGCCGTCGTCGCCTCCTGCGTGTCGACCTCGTCGACCCGACGCCGATCGACCAGCACGCGGGTCGCCGGCACGAGGAGCCCGAAGATGAGGAAGGCCGCGATGATGCCGAGCGCGGCGAAGATGCCGAGGTCGGCGATCGGCGGCAAGGGGGTCGCGAGGTTCGACAGGAACCCACCCACGGTGGTGGCCGTCGCCAGCACCAGCGCGATGCCCACCGTGTGAAGCGCGGTGCGTGCCGCGGGTTCGGGCGCTTCACCGCGGGCCCGTTCCTCGCGGTACCGGGTGGTCAGGTGCACCGTGTAGTCCACCCCGAGCCCCACGAGCAGGACCGGGACCGCGATCGCGGTCTGCCCGAAGGGGCCGACCACGTCCAGCATCCCGGGCCCGAGCAGCGCGGCCGCCCCGACCATCCACACCATGCTCGCCAGCAACCCGCTCAGACCGACCACGACGTCGGCGACCGAACGGAACAGCCACGCCAGGACGAGGATCACCAGCGCCAACGACAGGGACACCAGCAGCGGCAGGTCGCGCAGGATCCCGTCCTCGAGCGCGGACTCGATGACGACGTCCCCCAGCACCGAGGTCCGGAAGCCCGGGACGTGCGTCTCGGCCGCGATCGCCTCGATGCGTTCGGTCGCGAGGACGAGCGCGTCGTCGTCCAGCCCGGGGCGCAGCTCGACCACGCCGATGCCGCCACGGGCGCGGGGCGGATCGGTGGTGAGGTCGTCGGACAGCAGCGCGCCCGCCTGCGTGCCGACCTCGCTGTCGAGGATGCCCACCACGAGCGACTCGGCGGAGGTGTCGTCGAGCTCCTCGAGCGGGGTGCCGAGCAGCTCGGTCGCGGCGACGAACGGTTCGGCGTAGGTCAGCACGGAGGGACGGTCCAGGCCCTCGGGAGCGAGCAGCGCCGCGAGCTCCGGGTCGTCGCGGAGCCCTTCGGCGAGGTCGCTCGCCGCGGTGAGGCCCGTCGGCGTCAGCACGTTGCCGCCGGCACCGGTGTCGATGATCAGCTGCACCGAGTCGCCGGCACCGAACCGTTCGTCCACGGCGGTGAGCGCGTCGTTCAGCCCGCCCTCCGGCGCGAAGTCACCGAGGTCGGTCGAGACCACCAGTTGCGTGGCGAGGCCGGCGAACAGCAGCGTCACCAGCAGCAGCGCCGTCAGCGTGGTCCTGGGTGCGTTGGTCGCGGGGTGGGCGAGGGTGTCGAGGAGGCGTCTCACGAGGTCACCGCGTGGAGAGGGGCGCCCGGGAAGGCCGCCTGGCTGATGCCGTCGAGCAGGAGCTGCGCGGTGCGCCGATCGCGACCGATGCCGATGTGCTGGACGAAGGACAGTCCGAGGATGGCCGCGACGAGCGCGTTGGCGCCGGCGCGGCGCTGGTCGTCGCTCGGGTCACCGAGGTCGGCGGCGTTGGTGCGCAGGACCTCGTCGACCAGCGTCACGAACCGGTCGGCGAACCGGTCGAGCAGCTCGTCGACCTCCTCGTTCGACGCGCGCAGCCGGGCCAGCTCCACCAGCAGCAGGACGTCGGTGCCCGGATCGCGCTCGGTGAGCAACCGGGCGGCCTCGGCGCCCCGCTCCCCCGCAGGTGCGGCCTGGACCAGGGGCACGATCCGGTCGGCGTACGCGAGCAGCCGCTGCTCGCACAGCTCGACCAGCAGCTCCGGTTTGCCGGAGAAGTTGGAGTAGAACGCCCCCCGCGTGTAGCCGGCCCGTTCGGTGATCGCGTCGATGGACGCGCCGTCGAACCCACGCGCCGCGATCAGCTCACCAGCCGCGTCGAGGAGGCGCGCGCGGGTCTCGGCCCGCTGTTCCTCACGGGTTCGGCGGGTCCGGTCGGGGCTGGATGCGGCGCTCACGCGGCCACCTCCCGACGCGAACGCCACCAGGTGCGGCCGGCGACCCCGCCTGCGAGGAGCACCGCGGCGATGGCGCCCCAGAGCACCAGGTTCGGCGGGTCGTCCCCGGCGGCCGCGAGCTCGATCGTCAGCGTGCGGCTCGGTGCCGCACCCGCCGCCGCGACGACGGCGTCGTCGGCGAGCTCCTGCCCGAGCGCGACGACGGCCCGCTGCTCGGTGAGGCGGACGTTCTGCCGGTCGGCGGTGTCCGTCGCCTGTCGCAGCGCCTCGGGGAGCTGGGCGGCGCCGTCGGCGAGCTCGCCGGCGCCGGCGGCGGCCTCGTCCGCCCCGGCGGCGAGCTGCCCGCCGGCGCCGGCTGCTTCCTCGACCCCGCGGGTGTAGGCGTCGATCCCGTCGCTGAGCTGCGCCGCGCCGGCTGCCAGCTCACCCGACCCGGCGGCCAGCTCGTCGGCCGCGGCGCTGGCCTGTGCCGCGCCGTCGGCCAGCTGCGCGCCACCGCCGCCGAGCTGGTCGGCACCGGCCGCCGCCTGCCGGAGCCCGTCCGCGAGCTCACGGTTGCCGGCGGCGAGCTCGCGGTTGCCCGCGGCGAGCTGGTCGAGACCCTCCACCAGCTGTCCGGCGCCGTCGGCGACCTCCTCGAGCGGACCGGCGATGGCGTCGACGATCGCGTCGGTGATGGGGCCGAGGTCGGGGAGCTGCGACCGGATGCTCTCGCGCAGTGCGTCGGTCCCGCCGGTGAACTGGCCGAACCCGGCCGTGATCTGCTCGGTCCCGTCGGCGAGCTGGTCGTTGCCGTCGGCGAGCTGGTCGGCTCCCTCGGCGGCCACACCGAGCTGCTCACCGAGCTGCCGGTTGCCGTCAGCGAGCTCCTGCGCACCCGCCGCGAGTGGGCGCAGTCCCGCAGCGAACTGCTCGGTGCCGTCGGCGAGCTCGGCCGTCCCGCCGGCGAGCTGCGCCGCACCCTCGCGCAGCGGGGCCCCACCGGCCGCGGCCTGTCCGAGCCCGTCGGCGAGCTGACCTGCACCATCGGCGAGCTCACCGAGCCCGTCGGCCAGACCGGCGGTCCCCTCCGCGAGCTGTTCGGCCCCGTCCGCGCCGGTCTCGGTGAGCGCGGCGACGACCGCAGCCGCGTCCCGGCCGAGCTCGTCGTCGGCGAGACGCGCGGCCGCGTCGTCGGTGATCGGGGTCACCTCGACGGCCACGTCGGGCACACCCCGGCCGGGTGCGGCGGCCACCTCGAGGACCACCTCGGTGTCGGTCAGCGGCGGGAACAGGACCAGGCTGCGGGCGATCCGCACCCCACCGTCGACGACGTCGGTGCGCACGTCGCCGCCGCGTGGCGCCACCCGCGACCAGCCGTCGGGGTAGGTGATGGCCAGGCGCACGAGGTGAGGTACCGCGACACGGCGCTCGACGCGCTGCTCACCGCCGGGGGCGTCCACCGTGAAGGTGCGCTCCAGAGCGGTCAGGTCCCGCACCGCGACGCGCGTGGTGACCGGCCCGTCGACCTCGCCGAGCTCCGACGGTTCGATGGAACCCGCGACCGGGTCGCTGTGGAGCACCCCGACCGCGACCGGGAGCGCATCGGCGTCCACGTCACGTTCGTCGGCGCACGTCTCCCCGGCGGCGGTGCTGCGCGTCTGCCGCCGTCGCACCTCGGCCACCTCACCGTCGCCGGTGAGCTCGGCTCGTACCTCGACGCGGCTTACCTCGAGCTCACCGATGGCGCAGCCGTCGTCACCGGCGGTGCCGGCTGCCACAGGCGCGAGCAGGAGCGGCAGCACCAGCGCGCCGGTGGCGAGGACGGGCAGGACACGCGGGCGCGGATGCGGGCGCACGGGCACCTCCGAGGGCGG
>CAYSTY010000132.1:0-6654 GCA_964433685.1 uncultured Actinomycetota bacterium
TCCCCAAGTACCGCGGCGACCTGGTCGAGACCGCCGTCGTGACCCGACGGATGCGTGACGGGCTGATCGAGTCGACCCGCTACCCGAGGAACCCCCTCGACGTCCTCGCCCAGCACGTGGTCGCCGCGGTCGCGGTCGAACCGTGGCCGGTCGACGACCTGCTCGCGCTGGTGCGCCGGGCGGCCCCGTTCGCCGAACTGTCGGAGGAGGTGTTCACCGCCGTCCTCGACCTGCTCGACGGACGCTACCCGTCCGAGGAGTTCAGCGAGCTGCGCGCCCGCATCGTCTGGGATCGAGTGGCGGGCACGGTCCGCGCACGCGCCGGCGCCCAGCGGCTGGCGGTCACCAACCCCGGCACGATCCCGGACCGCGGCCTGTTCGGTGTGTTCCTCCCCGACGGGGCACGGGTCGGCGAGCTCGACGAGGAGATGGTCCACGAGTCGCGTCCCGGTGAGACCTTCGTGCTCGGCGCGTCCACGTGGCGGATCGAGGACATCACCTACGACCGCGTGGTGGTCACGCCCGCCCCGGGGCAGCCCGGCAAGCTGCCGTTCTGGCACGGCGACGGTCCCGGCAGGCCCTACGAGCTCGGTGCCGCCATCGGCGGGTTCCTGCGCGAGGTGCGCGCCGAGGCAGCCGACGACCGCGACGCCGCCGTCGGCCGGCTGCGCGACCGGCACGACCTCGACCCGTGGGCCGCCGACAACCTCGTCGCCTACCTCGAGGAGCAGCTCGAGGCCACCGGGACGCTGCCCGACGACCGGACCGTGGTGGTGGAACGCTTCCGCGACGAGCTCGGTGACTGGCGCATCTGCATCCTGTCCCCCTTCGGCGCGCAGGTGCACGCCCCGTGGGCGATGGCGTTGGAGCGCCAGCTGACCGACGCCGGGCTCGACCCGGAGGTGATGTGGGCCGACGACGGCATCGTGCTGCGGGTCCAGGAGGCCTGGGACGTCTACGACCCTGCCAGCACCGACGACCCCTACGCCGCGCCCGCGGCCCCGGCCATCGTCGACCAGCTCCTGCTCGACCCCGACGAGGTCGAGCAGCTCGTGGTCGACCAGCTCGCCGGGACGGCGCTGTTCACCACCACCTTCCGCGAGGCGGCGGGTCGAGCGCTGCTGCTGCCGAAGCGCCGGCCGGGCCAGCGCACCGCGCTGTGGCAGCAGCGGCAGCGGGCGGCCGACCTGCTGCAGGTCGCCTCCCGGTACCCGACCTTCCCGATCCTGCTCGAAGCCACCCGTGAGGTGCTCCAGGACGTCTTCGACCTGCCCGCGCTGCGCGACCTGCTCGGGGACCTGCGGGCCCGCCGCGTGCGGGTGGTCACCGTCGACACCCCGTCGGCGTCACCGTTCGCCCAGTCGCTGCTGTTCGGCTGGGTCGGCCAGTACATGTACGAGTACGACGCGCCGCTGGCCGAACGCCGTGCGGCGGCGCTGGCGCTCGACGCGGACCTCCTGCGCGAGCTGCTCGGCGGCGACGAGCTGCGCGAACTGCTCGACGCCGACGTGCTCGAGGCGGTCGAGCGCGAGCTGCAGCGTCTGGCGCCGCCGCCCGACCAGGCGGCACCGCGCGGGCGTGGGGAGACCCCGGAGGAAGCCGAGACGCGGTTCGCCGCCAGCGACCGCCGTGCCCGCGACGTCGACGAGCTCCACGACGTCCTCCGCGGCGTCGGCGACCTGACACGGACGGAGCTCGCCGACCGCACGCGCGTCGACCCGACCGCCTGGATCGCGCGACTGCTCGAGGAACGCCGGGCCATCGAGGTCCGCGTCGGCGGCGAGCCACGGATCGCCGCCGCCGAGGACGCCGCACGGCTGCGCGACGCGATCGGCGTCGCGCTCCCGCCGGGTCTGCCCGGGGTGTTCACCGAGCCGGTGGACGACCCGCTCGCCGACCTCGTCGGTCGCTACGCCCGCACCCACGGACCGTTCACGACCGCGGCCTGTGCCGCCCGCCTCGCCGTACCGCCCGAACGCGTCGAGGCGGCCCTGCGCCACCTCGAACGCCAGGGGCGGGTGCTGCCCGGCGAGTTCCGGCCCGGCGGCGCGGGCCGGGAGTGGATCGACGCGGAGGTGCTCCGCCGCGCGAAACGACGCTCCTTGGCGGCCCTCCGTCGCGAGGTCGAACCGGTCGAACCCGCCGTGCTCGGTCGGTTCCTGCCCGCCTGGCACGGGGTGCGCGGCGCCGCCGGGGTCGGCGCACGACGTGGGCTGGACGCGCTCGTCGACGTGGTCGGCCAGCTCCAGGGGGCGCCGGTCCCGGCGTCGGCGCTGGAGACCGACGTCCTCCCGGCCCGGATCGAGGGGTACCGGCCGGGGGATCTCGACGAGCTGATCGCCGCGGGCGAGGTGGTGTGGCTCGGGGTCGAACCCCTCGGCCGCCGCGACGGCCGGGTGGTGCTGTGCTTCCGCGACCAGGTGCCGGTGCTCGCGCCGCTGCTCGGTCCCGCCGACGGTGACGACGAGGACGCCGACGAGCGTCCGCTGCACGCCGGGCTGCTCGCACACCTGCGCGACCGGGGGGCGTCCTTCTGGCCGGCGCTGTCGGGTGCCGTCCCCGCCGGATCGGACCCGCAGGAGGTGCTGGACGCGCTCTGGGACCTGGTGTGGGCGGGTCACGTCACCAACGACACCTACCAACCGATCCGCGATCTGGTCGCGGGCGGGTCACGGCGCACCACGTCCCGCAGCGGGACGCGCGGACGACCCGGGCGCCTCGGCCGGGGGGGCCCGCCGGCGGCCCGTGGGCGCTGGTCGCTGACCGCGGAGCTGTACGCCGACGACGGCGCCGTGCCTTCGGACACCGAACGCGCGCACGCGCTCGCCGAGCAGCTGCTGACACGGCACGGCGTGCTCACCCGCGAAGCCATGCGTGTCGAGGCCGTCCGCGGCGGTTACGCGACCGTCTACCCCGTCCTCAAGCTGCTCGAGGAGGCCGGGCGCATCCGACGCGGCTACGTGGTCGCCGGCCTCGGAGCGGCCCAGTTCGCGGCGCCGGGGGCGATCGACCGGCTCCGCGGCCTGCGCGCACCGATCGGTGACCCCGACCCGACGACCGCCCCCGAGGTGGTCGTCCTCGCCGCGACCGACCCGGCGCAGCCGTACGGGGCCGCGCTCGCGTGGCCGCCGTCGGCCGGTCGCCCGGCGCGCGCGGCGGGCGCCTTCGTGCTGCTCGTCGACGGGATCCCGACGGTCGTCGTCGAGCGCAGCGGTCGGAGCCTGACCACCTTCGCCGGCGCCGAGGACGTCGCCCGCTGGGCACCGGCGCTGCGTGGTCTGGTCGACCGTCGGCGCCTGCGCAAGCTCGAGATCGTGAAGGTCGACGGGACCCCCGTGCACGACACGCCGTGGGCCGATCGGCTGGTCGATGCGGGTCTGACGGCCGGCTACCGGGGCCTGATCTACCGCGGCCCGACACCCGACACTTCCGCACGACGATGAGCGCCCAGCGCCCGAACACCCCCCTGGGACGGTCCCGGGTGCTCGCTACGACCCCCTCCGGCCCCGTAGGTTGACGTTCCTGCCCAGCAACCAACCCAACTGGAGGCGGAACCGATGGCGGACTCGCTCGTCGTGAACAGCAAGCTCAAGGAGGCCGTGAAGGGCCTCGACCTGCGGATGGACTCGTCGCTCGGCGACGCGGTCAACGAGAAGATCGCCGCGATGCTCAAGGACGCGGCCGAGCGCGCGCGGTCCAACAACCGCGGCACGCTGCGCCCGTACGACCTCTGAGACACGGCGCCTCGGCGCCACGCACCACCCGGAGGGGGCCGCCACGGCGGCCCCCTCCCCCGTGCCGCCGTCCCGGGACGGGTCCGTACCCTCCGCGCATGCCCGAGGGAGACACCATCCACCGCGCGGCGGCACGCCTGCGGGCGGTGCTCGTCGGCTCGCCGCTCACCCGCGTCGAACTGCCGCGGGTGCCCCGGCCCTGGCCGGAGGTCGGGGCCGTGGTCACCGCCGTGGAGGCGCGCGGCAAGCACCTGCTCGTGCGGACCTCCGGCGGCCTCAGCCTGCACACCCACCAGCAGATGACCGGCTCGTGGCACCTGTACGCCCCCGGCGACCGGTGGCACAAGTCGCCGCGGGCCGCCCGCGTCGTGCTCGCGGTCCCCGGCGCCGTCGCCGTCTGCTTCGCCAGCCCGGTGGTCGAGGTGCTCGACGCCCGCGGCGAGGCGCGCCACCCCGTGCTGCGCCAGCTCGGACCGGACCTGTGCGACCCGGCGGCGGACCTCGACGTGGCGCTCGCCCGGCTCGCACGGCTCGTACCCCCCGACCGGAGCATCGGCGAAGCCCTGCTCGACCAACGCGTGGCCTGCGGCGTCGGCAACGTGTACCGCTGCGACGTGCTGTTCCTGCACGGTCTGCACCCGGCCACGCCCGTGGCCGCGATCGCCGCCGCCACCCGCCGGGCGCTGCTCGCCACCGCGGCCGACCTGCTGCGCGCCAACCTCGCCGCACCCACGAGGCGCACCACGGTCGACGGCGCGCCGGACGGGTCGCTGTGGGTCTACGGCCGGGGCGGCCGTCCCTGCCGCCGTTGCGGCACACCGATCGCCAGCGGCCACCTCGGGGTCCACGCCCGGCTGGTCTACTGGTGCCCCACGTGCCAGCCGGTCTCGGCGGCGACGGGTGACGGTCCGGCGGGGCCGCCGCGGGCGTCGACGTGACGGTCGGGCGGCGCCGCGGCGGGTGCCGACGTGACCGCCGGGACGCCCCCGTCGGACGGCACGCGCGGCTACGGTGCCCCGATGCCTGGTGACGACCGCCCCTCCGACGCGCCCGACGGCGCCCTCGTGGGGCAGCCGCAGATGGCGGCGTGGCGTGCCTTCCTCACCGCGCACGCCCGGCTCACCGACGTGCTCGCGCGTGAGCTGCGCGAGCGCGAGGACCTGCCGCTGACCTGGTACGACGTGCTGGTCCACCTCTCGGAGGCCGACGGCCACCGGCTGCGCATGCAGGAGCTGGCCGGCCGGGTGCTGCTGTCGAAGTCCGGGCTCACCCGCCTGATCGACCGCATGGAACAGGCGGGCCTCGTCACCCGCTACCCCTGCACCGACGACCGTCGGGGCACCTACGCCCAGATGACCGACGAGGGGTACGCCACCATCCGGCGCACCGCCCCGACCCACCTGGCCGGCATCGCCGAGCACTTCGGCGCCCTGCTCGACGACGGTGAGGCCGAGGTGCTCGAAGAGACGCTGACCCGGGTCGTCGACCGCCTCGGTGCCACCGACCGCTGACCGCGGTCCCGGGCGGACGCCCACCTCGCCGGCGGCGCGTGCCGGCTAGGTTCCGGGGTGCACACGCAGCGTCCGTCGGCGGGCCCGCCCGACCCGGTCCCCGGCGTGGCCGACCGCTCCCGCAGCTCCCGCCCCCGCACCTCCCGCCCCGACGAGGAGTACCCCCGAGATGGGTGATACGAACGACACGCTCACCGTCACCGACAACCGGACCGGGCAGACCTACGAGCTGCCCGTCGAGGACGGCGCCATCCGTGCGATGGATCTGCGCCAGATCAAGGTGAGCGACGACGACTTCGGCCTACTGGCCTACGACCCCGGTTTCAAGAACACCGCGAGCTGTCGCTCGCAGATCACCTACATCGACGGTGACGCGGGCATCCTGCGCTACCGGGGCCACCCGATCGAGCAGCTCGCCGAGCACTCGACCTTCCTCGAGGTGGCCTACCTGCTGATCCACGGGGAGCTGCCGACCAGCGACGCCTACGAGCAGTGGGTGTTCGACATCACCCACCACACCTTCATCCACGAGAACATCAAGAAGTTCATCGACGGCTTCCACCACGACGCCCACCCGATGGGGATCTTGGTCTCGTCGGTCGGTGCGCTGTCGACCTTCTACCCCGAGGCCAAGGGCATCGAGGACCCCGACGCGCGTCAGCAGCAGATCGTCCGGCTCATCGCCAAGTTCCCGACGCTGGCCGCGTTCGCCTACCGGCACTCGATCGGGATGAAGTACGCCTACCCGGACAACGACCTGTCGTTCGCGGGCAACTTCCTCAACATGATGTGGAAGACCACCGAGCTCAAGTACGAGCCCGACCCGGTGCTCGAACGCGCCCTCGACGTGCTGCTCATCCTCCACGCCGACCACGAGCAGAACTGCTCGACCACCACCATGCGCGGCATCGGCTCCTCGGACGCCGACCCGTACTCGGCGGCGGCGGGTGCCACCGCAGCGCTCTACGGCCCCAAGCACGGCGGTGCCAACGAGGCCGTGCTGCGCATGCTCGAGGAGATCGGCTCGGCCGACCAGGTGCCCAAGTACATCGAGCGGGCCAAGAACGGCGAGTTCCGCCTGATGGGCTTCGGGCACCGCGTCTACAAGAACTACGACCCGCGCGCGAAGGTGATCCGCAAGCTCGCCCACGACGTGTTCGAGGTCACCGGCAAGAACGCCCTCCTCGACATCGCGGTCGAACTCGAGGGCATCGCGCTCGAGGACGAGTACTTCGCCGAGCGCAAGCTCTACCCCAACGTCGACTTCTACTCCGGGATCATCTACCAGGCGATGGGTTTCCCCACCTCGATGTTCCCGGTGCTGTTCGCCATGGGACGCATCCCCGGGTGGCTGGCCCACTGGCAGGAGAACCTGCTCGACGACGAGCAGGCCATCGTGCGGCCGCGCC
>CAYSTY010000133.1:0-4929 GCA_964433685.1 uncultured Actinomycetota bacterium
TGAGCCGCTCCACGCCGAGCGCGAGCACGTCGTCGCGTTTGCAGGCCGCGAGTCGTGCGAGCGAACGGACGCGGTCCGGCCACGCGCTGAACGCGGCGACCGGGACGACCGCGACCCCGTGCTCGGCCGGCGCGGTGCGGGCGAACGCCTCCGCGTCGTGGTGGCCGAGCGAGGCGAGGTCGAGCGTCACGAAGTAGGTGCCGGCCGAGCCGGTCACCGCCGCACCCGCCGCGCGGAGCCCGTCGACCAGCACGCCGTGTCGCCTGGCGTTGCGCGCGGCGACGTCGGCGTAGACCCCGTCGTCCGACCCGAGGGCGGTCACGACCGCGTGCTGCAACGGCGTGCCGCCCGCGAAGGACAGGAACTGCTTGACCGTGCGGACCGCGGTCGTCAGCGACGGTGACGCGACCGCCCACCCGATCTTCCAGCCGGTGCACGAGAAGGTCTTGCCCGCCGACGACACGGTCACGGTGCGCTCCGCCATCCCCGGTCGCGTGGCGAGCGGGACGTGCCCGTCCGCACCTGCCTGGTCGCCACCACCGGGGACGACCAGGTGCTCGTAGACCTCGTCGGTCACCGCGACGAGGTCGTGCGCCACGCACAGCTGCGCGATGCGGTCGAGCTCGTCGGGCCGGAGCACCAGGCCGGTCGGGTTGTGCGGGGTGTTGAGCAGCAGCACCCGGGTGCGGGGGGTGATCGCCGCCGCCAAGCGGTCGAGGTCGAGCTGCCAGCCGCGAACGTCGGTCGGCGGATCGATCGGGACGCGCACCTCCACGGCCGCGGCCATCGCGATCACGGCGGTGTAGCTGTCGTAGACCGGATCGAGCACCACGACCTCGTCGCCCGGGTCGCACAGCGCGAGGACCGCTGCGGTCACCGCCTCGGTCGCCCCGAACGTGACGGTCACCTCGGTGTCGGCGTCGACCACCTGTCCGTGGAACCGTCGCTGGTGGTCGGCGATGGCTCGGCGCAGGGCGGGGACACCCGGGCCGGGCGCGTACTGGTGGTGGCCGGCGTCGAGCGCCGCGTGGGCCGCGGCCACCACGTGGTCCGGGGGCCCGTCGTCGGGGAACCCCTGACCGAGGTTGGCGGCGCCGTGCTCGTGTGCGAGCGCCGAGACCTCGCTGAAGATGGAGGTCCCGAACCCGCGCAGCCGGGCGGCGAGCGGCGGTCGGTCGGTCGCGGGCACGGCTCGCTCCAGACGTCGACGCGCAGACCCTAGGTGCCCGGACCTCAGCCTGCTGCGAGCTCCTCACGGAGGACGTCCGCGAGCGTGGTGATCTCACCCTTGGGGACCGACCGCAGCTCGAGCCGCTCCGCCTCCGCGATCAGGTCCGGTTCGAGGTAGGCCGAGAAGATCACGATCGGGCCGACGAACCCCTGCTCGCGCAGGTGCGTCGCGACCTCGATCCCGGTGCGTCCGGGCATGCGCTGGTCGAGGACCGCCGCGTCGAACCGGGAGACGGCCGCCACCGCCACCGCGTCGTCGCCGTCGACCGCCTCGACGACCTCCCACCCGCTCACGCGCGTCAGCAGGATCCTCACGATGCGACGAAGATCCGCCTGGTCGTCGGCCACCAGGATGGTCGGGTGGGTCACCGGGTCCTCCGCGGCGGCGACGGGGGTGGGCATCCGCCGGCCGGCGACCCTAACCCACCCCGTCGGCGCCGCGGTCCGCGGTTCGCTCGGCGACGGCGACGGCGACGGCGACGGTGGGGACGGGGACCCGGACGGTGACGGTCGTGCCCGCACCCAGCGCGCTGTCGACCTCGACCTCACCGCCGACGAGTTCGACGTAGCGCTGCACGATGGTCAGGCCGACCCCGGCGCCTCGCGCACTGGCGCCGCTGACCTCGGACTGCCGGAACAGCTCGAAGATCAGCTCGTGTTCGGCCGGGTCGATCCCCGGCCCTTCGTCGCGCACCGAGCAGCGCAGCTGCCCGTCCGCGACCTCGGCCCGCACGGTGATCGTGGTCCCCGCGGGTGAGAACTTCGCCGCGTTCGACAGCAGGTTGCCCACCACGTGACGGACGAACCCGGGGTCGAGCGACGCCTCGACGTCCTCCACCTCGAGGGCGACCTCGTGCGCGGCGAGCTTCGGTTCGAACGCGGCCACGATCCGTTCGAGCTCCGCCCGCAGCGACAGCGGCCGAGCGCTGATGCGGACCCGCCCGGCCTGCAGCTGGGTGAAGTCGAGCAACCGCTCGACGATCCCGTGCATGTCGTTCGCGTGCCGCCAGATGATGCGCCGGACATCCTCGGCTTCGGCCGGATCGAGCCCGTTCGGCCCGGGCTCCAGGATGCGGGTCGCCCCGAGGATCGCAGCGAGGGGTGTGCGGATCTCGTGTGCCGCCACGGCGAGGAACTCGTCCTTGAGTTCGTTGGCGTGCCGCAGTTCCGCAGCCGCTTCCCGTTCGCGGACCAACGCCGTCTCCAGCGCTTCCTGCGCGACCTGACGGGCGGTCACGTCGTGGAGGATCGCGGCGTGCCCGGAGGGCGCCCCGTCATCGCGGTGCAGGGCGGTGACGGTCAACTCGCCGCGGTAACGCGAACCGTCGGGACGCACGAACCAGGCTTCGGCGACCCCGCGGCCGGTCCGCGTCGCGGCCAGCACCGGGTCGGCCAGCTCCTGGCCGGGTTCGGCCAGATCGGTCAGTCGGCGCCCGACCACCTGCTCCTCGCGCCACCCGGTCACCCGCTGGGCACCGGCGTTCCACGACCGGACGTCCCCGAGCACGTCGAGCAGGACGATGGCGTACCCCTCGACGCCCTCGACGACCAGCCGCAGGCGCTGCTCGTTGAGACGCGCGTCGCGTTCGGCATCCTCGAGGTCGCGTCGGCGCAGCTCGAGCGCCCCGGCCATGTGGTTGAAGCCACGGGCGAGCTCGGCGACCTCACCGACACCACTCTCGGCCACGCGGACGCCACGCTCGCCCTCGGCGAGGCGGCTGACACCGTCGGCCAGAGGACCGAGGGGACGCAGCAGCCGGCGACCGGCGGCCGTCACCGCGAGGACGATCGCGAGCACGACCGCGAGCAGCACCCCGGTCGGTCCGGTGAGCCCGGACCGGGCGGGATCGAGCACGTCCGCCTCGAGCTGCTCGACGACCACCATGGCATCGAGGTTGCGCAGCGGCGCCGCCGCCACGATGGCAGGACCGGCAGGGCTCTCGTGACGCGTCACCGGACGTTCGACCGGCAGGTCGGCGACCGGCTGCCGGTACCCCGACGCCACGTCGTCGGGGTCCCGATCGACGAACGTCGTCCCGTCGGCGGTCACCAGCGAGGAGTCGCCGCTCACCCCGGCCGGCTGCGTGACCTCCGCGGCGATGCTCTCGGGTCGGACCCGTCCGACCAACGTCGCGACCGGCGTGCCGGGGGGCGCGTCGACCGGGACGGCGAGCTCGAGCGAGGGCCGCGGCTCCTCCACCAAGGTGGCCACCGACACCGACGGTCCCGCGGACTCGAGCGGCGGGCGGGCCGCGACGTCGGCGAGGTCGAGGACACGGTCGGTGGCAGCCGCCGCCACGGGCCGCCCGTCGGCGTCGTAGAGGATCAGCTCCTCGATGGCCGCGGTCACCGACAGGGCGACCTCCAACTCCACCGTCGCGTCGTCGAGGGTGAGCAGCTCCGGCCGTGTCGACAGCAGACGTAGCTGGTCGAGGAGACCGTCGATGCGGCTGTCGAGGATCGAGGAGGTGCGGTCCGCCGACGCGACCGCCGCGTCGGCCGCCGTCCGTAGCGCGACCGAGCGCTCGTACGCACGCACGGCGGCGAGCCCCACCGAACCGGTGAGCAGGCCGACGATGCTCGTCACGAGCACCAGCCGACGGATGACCTGACCGCGGCCGCTCACCGGACCTGGTCCGCTTGACGGACCAGGTCCGGCGCGATCGCGTCGATCCCGAGCGCCGCCAACACCCCGTCGTCGAGCACGAGACGGAACCGGCGCGGATCCTCCACCGGGATCTGCTCGATCGGGTCACCCGCCAGCACGCGGGCAGCCTGCCGGGCGACCTGGCGGCGCACGCTGTCACCGTCCGGTTCGAGCACCAGCCCGGCGAACTCCGTGCGCGCGTTGTTGCTGACCGCGATCAGGCCCGCCTCGGTCATGGCGGCGCCGAGCTCGTCGGTGACGGCGAACACGCTCGTCGCGGTCGCCACCATCGTCACGTCGACGTCCGCGTCGGCCAGTCGATCGACGGCCGCTGCGATGGTGTCGGGCGCGGTGAAGCTGGCGTCGACGACCTCGATCCCCGCGGCAGCCGCTGCGTCCAGGATGCCCGCGCGGTGTCCCGCGACCGCCGGGTCGCCCGCGGGCGCGAGGTAGCCGATCCGGTCGAGCCGCCCGAGCAGGCGGGTGGCGAGGTCGAGGGTGCGGTCCGGTGGGCTCGCGTAGGTCACGCCGGTGACCCGACCCTCGGGCCGGTCGCGGCGCTCGAGCAGGCCGCTGGCGACCGGATCGTTGACGATCGCGACCACCGGCGTGTCCGGGAGCTCGGCCACCGCCGTCTGCGCCAGCGTGGTGGAGTAGGCCACGACCAGGTCCGGAGGCACGTCCAGCGCGGCGATGGTCGCCGCCGCCTCGGCCGCGTCGGCCACCATCTCCTGGCCGTCGAGCGGGTGGAGGGTCACGTCCCTGCCGACGACGAACCGTTGCGTGCGCAGCTCGT
This sequence comes from uncultured Actinomycetota bacterium, assembly GCA_964433685.1. Classification (GTDB taxonomy): domain Bacteria; phylum Actinomycetota; class Nitriliruptoria; order Nitriliruptorales; family Nitriliruptoraceae; genus Nitriliruptor. The sequence goes on from CAYSTY010000133.1 coordinate 4,674, forward strand.
CCATGAACGCGTCGTGGTGCGGATCGGGGACCGCGCGCAGGATCAGGACGACGGGGCGCTCGTCGGTGGCGAGCGGCGCATCGTCGGAGGCGCAGCCGACGGCGAGGCCGAGGACCAGCAGAGCGACAACCAGTGACCGCACCGCGTCGCAGCTCCAGATCGATCCGAGACGGGGAGCCTAGTTCCCCCCGCGCCCCGGCCGGTCAGTCCGTTACCTCGACCCGGTCAGTCCGTTACCTCGACCCGGTCAGTCCGT
>CAYSTY010000133.1:5029-6646 GCA_964433685.1 uncultured Actinomycetota bacterium
ACCTCGACCCGGTCAGTCCGTTACCTCGACCCCGCCCCAGAAGGCGACGTGGTCGCGGATGTGTTCCACCTTCGTGCGGGGTTCGGGGTAGTACCAGGCCGCCGCCGAGTTGACCTTGCCGTCGACGACCACGTCGTAGTAGCTCGCCCGGCCCTTCCACGGACACGTGCTGGTACGCGCCGACGGCCGCAGCAGCGACCGGTCCACGCTGTCGGGCGGGAAGTAGTGGTTGCCCTCCACCATCACCGTCGCCCGTGACTCGGCGATGGTGGCACCGTTCCAGGTCGCCTTCGGCACCTCGTGCTCCTCGGTCGGGACCTGCGGCTCGCGCCGGGTCAGGTCAGTCGGCTGCGCAGCTCCTCGGTGAAGCTGCCGGGCATGGCCCCCGCGACGGCGGCGAGGACGACCTCGTCGTCGCTCTCGGGCCAGCGGTCCTGCTCGACGATCATCGTGACCAGCTCCCGCGCGACGTGGACCGGCGGGACGCCGTGCAGGTGCAACCCGCGGCGGGTGTGGTTGGCCAGGGTCGCGGTCGCGACGCGGCCGTCCCCGAGCAGGACGGTGAACCGCTCCGGGTCGGCGGTGGCGAGGACCTCGATCCGCTCGGGGTCGATCACGTCGCCACCTCGACGATCTGCTCCTCGACCAGGTCGGCGCTCAGCCGCTCGCCGCCCTCGAGCGGCACGTCCAGACGCTCGTCGGCCGGCGCGAGCGGGCAGGACCAGCTCGGATCGTGGGCGCAGCTCGGGTGGTAGAGGAAGTTGAGGTCGACCTCGAGGTGGCCGTCGCTGCCGCCGAGGTCGGCGCTCTTGATCGTGTCCAGCAGGTAGCGCCCGCCGCCGTAGGTGCTGACGCCGTTCGTGGCGTCCCGGAGCGGGACGAAGACCCCACCGCCGTAGGTGTCGATCCACAGCACCGAGACGGGGTGGGCGACGTCACCGACCGGCAGGACCAGCGTGCCGAGCCGGCGCACCGTGGTCGTGCCCGCCCCGCTGTGCGCCACCTCGTAGGTGCGCGGTTCGGCGTCGTGGACCTCCAGCGGCCCGAACCGCAGATCCGGGTCGTAGGGGAAGACCGCGAGCCCGGTGAAGCTCGCACGGATCGCCCGTGGCAGCGGCGAGGCCGGGTGGGTGGCGAACAGTTCGTCGCGCTCGTCCCGCCACCACCGCCAGGTCGTCTCGGACGGCCCGCGGCGCCGTACCTCGGCGTAGAGGTCGGCCACCCGGCGACGCCAGTCGAGCACGTCCAACGTCCCGCGCACCATCGGCCCCCTCGCCTAGTAGCCGAGCCGCCCGAGCTGGCGCGGATCGCGCTGCCACTCCTTGGCGACCTTGACGTGGGTGGTGAGGAAGACCCGGGTGCCGAACAGGACCTCGAGCTCCTCACGCGCCGCGGTCGCGGCCGCCTTGAGGGTCGCGCCACCCTTGCCGATCACGATGCCCTTCTGCGAGTCACGCTCGACGTGGATGACCGCGTCGATCTCGAGCAGGTCCTCGCGCCCCTCGGCGGGGCGCACCTCGTCGACGGTCACCGCGATGGAGTGCGGGAGCTCGTCGCGGGTGCGCACGATGAGCTGCTCGCGCAGCAGCTCGGCGGCCAGCTGCCGTTCGGGTTGGT
>CAYSTY010000134.1:0-1788 GCA_964433685.1 uncultured Actinomycetota bacterium
CCACACCGTCCTCGGGTGTCTCGCCGATGGGGCACCCGCCGATGATGTGCGCCGTCGTGGGCACGTCCATCGTCGCCTCGAAGATGGAGCCCATGGGCCGTCCGTCGAGCTTCTCGGCGGTCCGGCGCGTGGCGTCGTTGGCGACGGGGATCCAGGTCGGGTTCGGCGCCCCGTGCCCCTGGGAGGTGGTCAGATGACCCCCGAACGGGCCCCGCTTGAGACGCGTGCGCAGCGAGTTGTCCAGCGACTGCATCGTCAGGAGCATGATCGACCGCTCCGACCAGCGGCGGGTCGACAGCGACCGCAGGAAGCGCAGCGGGTGACGCAGCGCCGTCAGCAGGAACCGGACCGGGCGGGGGAGTCGGCCCCCACCGTCCACCATCATGGTCGCCAACCCGTACACGAGGTTCGAGCCCCTGCCGTAGCGCACCGCCTCGATGTGGGTGTGCTCGTCGGGGTGGATCGACGAGCCGATGGCGATCCCGTCCGCCAGTCCCTCCTGGGGCCGGTCGGCGGTCGCGACGGTGATCGCCTCCGAGTTGGTGCGGGTCAGCTCACCGAGCCGCGGCGACAGGCCGCGGAGCCGCCCGGCCTCACGCAGGCGGAACAACAGCTTCTGGGTCCCGAGCGACCCCGCGGACAGCACCACCTGCTCGGCGGTCGTGGTGCGCCGGTCGCGGCGCCCGAGGATGCCGGTGGAACGCACGTGCGTGACGCGGTAGCCCCCACCGGCGAGCGGTTCGAGGTCGACCACCTGACGCTCGGGCAGGACGCGGGCGCCACGACGCTCGGCGAGGTGGAGGTAGTTGGTGTCGAGCGAGTTCTTGGCCCCGTGCTTGCAGCCCACCATGCAGTTGCCGCAGCGCACGCAACCGGTCTTGTCCGGACCCTCGCCACCGAAGTACGGGTCGGCCACGGTCTCCCCGGCCGTGCCGAACCACACGCCGACCTCGGTGGGGTGGTGGGTGTCGCCGACGCCGAGGTCATCACCGACCTCACGCAGGATGCGGTCCGCCGACGTCTCGAAGGGGACGGTGGTCACCCCGAGCATGCGCTTGGCCTGGTCGTAGAACGGCGCGGTCTCGGCCCGCCAGTCGGTGATGGAGGACCACGCCGGGTCCGCGAAGTAGCCGGGCAGGGGTTCGTACAGCGTGTTGGCGTAGACCACCGAACCACCACCGACGGCGACACCGTGCGCGACGAGGACGTCGCGCAGCAGCGTGAACCGCTGGACGCCGGTCAGACCGAAGCGTGGGAACCACAGGTAGCGGTGGACCGCCCAGTTGGAACGCGGCAGGCTCGCCGCGTCCCACCGCTTACCGGCCTCGAGAACCGCGACGCGGTAGCCCTTCTCGGACAGGCGCAGCGCCGTCACGCTGCCCCCGAAACCGCTGCCGATGACCGCGACATCGGTGTCGAAGCTCGTGCCCACGTCCGCTCCCTCTTCCGCCGGAGCCGGATGCTACGCGGGAACGTTCGGCGTCCGCACGTTCCGTGCCCACCCTCCGGGTCCCGCACCTCGCAGGTCCGGAACGCGACCGGCGCCGACCGAGGTCGGCGCCGGTGGCGATGGTGCGGTGCGGAGGGTCAGCAGACCTCGATCAGGCCCATCTCGATCGCCGCGTCGAGCTCGGCACGTGCGGTCTCGTCGCCGCCGGTCAGCTCCTCGAGCTGGTCCTCCTCGATGCACTGGCCGCCGAGCGGGTCGCCCTCCATACCGGCGTCGTCCATACCGGCGTCGTCCATGCCGGCGTCGTCCATGCCGGCGTCGTCCATGCCGGCGTCGTC
>CAYSTY010000134.1:1888-3728 GCA_964433685.1 uncultured Actinomycetota bacterium
CGGCGTCGTCCATGCCGGCGTCGTCCATGCCGGCGTCGTCCATGCCGGCGTCGTCCATGCCGGCGTCGTCGAAGCCGCCGAGGTCACCCTCGCCGAACCCCCCGCCGAACATGTTGCCGATGAGGGCGAACAGGTCGATCTCGGTCGACTCGGCCGGGGCCTCGACGCCGCCGCCGAACTCCTCGATCGTGACCGCGACGAACGTGCCCTCGGGCGCGCCGTCCTCGCCCTCGATCTGCGACAGGTCGTAGCCGACCTGGCGGAGCTCACCACCGTCGATCCAGAAGTCGATCTCGACCGGGGTGTCGCTGGTCTGGTCGGGCATCTCCTCGCCGAGTGCGGCCGGGTCGACGCCGCTCAGGTCACCGGCGATCGTGGCGATCTCATCGAACAGGCCCGCGAGCTCACCCTCGGTGGTGGCGGCGGTGATGCGTTCGCCCGCCTCCTCCTCGCCGACGTAGGTCAGCGCCACGTCCTCGTCGAGGAACCGCTGGAGGGCGGCGACCATGCGGTCACGTACGTCCTCGACCTCCTCCTCGCTGGGCTCCTCGGTGGCGCCGGTCGCGCCGCCCGCGAGCTCGGCGAGCTGCTCGGCGCCGGTCAGCTCGATCCAGTCGCCTCCGCGGACGGCGGTCGCGACCTCACCGAGCCCGAACGCGTCGGCCATACCGAGCGCCTCGTCCACACCGCTGGCGAAGGACGGGTCGTCGACCGCGGTCCCGATGGCGTCCAGGTCCACGCGCAGGAAGACCTGCTGTTCGGGCAGGACCCGCATCTCCACCGCCTGCTGGTCGCCGAGGTTGACGACGAACTCGGCCTGCGCGTCGTCCTCGTCCTCGCCCGCGGCGCGGATGACGATCGAACTGGTCAGCAGCAGGTCGGCGGCGCGCTCGTCGAGGTCGTCACCGGCGGCGGCGAGGATCGCGTCGCGGTCACCGACCAACGACAGGCCCATCTCGATGCCGTCGTAGTCGCCGAGCGCCTCGATGGCGTCGGACAGCGCCTCGGTCGGGTCCTGCTCCACGTCGGCGCCATCGCCACCGCAGGCGGCCAAGGTGGTGGTCAGCAGCAGGCCGGCGCCGAGCGCCGCCCACCGTCGGTTGCTGCGCATGGGGGATCCCCTCGTGTCGAAGTCGTTCGACGCGCACCCCGCGTCGCCGACGGGACACTAGCCGGCGGTAGCCGAGGGTCACGCTCCGGTGCGGACGGCCCGGTGGTGACAGTGCTGCTCGCGCACAGCTAACCTCACCGCTGAGCAACGGCGCTCCCGCCCGCACTGGATGCGGCTGCAGGGGCGCCGTTCCGGCGTTCCGGGGCGGACCGTCGCGCGAGGGTCCGGTCGGTGGGGCGGGAGCATCCCCGATCGGAGCCCCGTCGTGACCGAGCTGTCCCCGCACCCGTCCGCCCCGCTCGCCGGCCTCGGCGGTGAACGTGATGCCTGCGGCATCGGGTTCGTCGCGCACGTCGACGGTCGGCCGCGACGCAGCACGGTCGCCATGGCGCTCCAGGGCCTGGCCGGGGTCACCCACCGGGGTGCGGTCGCAGCGGACGGCAGGACCGGCGACGGGGCGGGGCTGCTGACCCAGATCCCCCGCGAGCTCGCCACCACGTGGTTGGCGGAGCTCGGGGTCGGCGACGTGGCGCCGGCGCGGCTCGGGGTCGCGTTCCTGTTCCTCGCCCCGGGTGACGCCGACGCCGACCACGAAGCTCGCCGGACGGCCCGTGCCCACCTCGAGGCCGCGTGCCGGGCGGAGGGGGTGCGGTTCCTCGCGTGGCGGCCCGTGCCGTCCGAGCCCGACGCCATCGGCACCATCGCGCACGCCGCCCAGCCACACCTCGA
>CAYSTY010000134.1:3828-6644 GCA_964433685.1 uncultured Actinomycetota bacterium
CGCTTCTCGACCAACACCGCCCCCGCGTGGGAACGCGCGCAGCCGTTCCGCATGCTGTGCCACAACGGTGAGATCAACACCATCGACGGCAACGTCAACCTCATGCGGGCGCGGTCCGGGCAGCTGACGCGGGGCTCGCTGGCCGTGGACGGCACCGACTGGGTCGACCCGGCGCTCCTGCCGCCACTGATCGACGAGGACCAGTCCGACTCGGCCAAGCTCGACGGCGCGCTCGAACTGCTCGTGCGCGGCGGTCGCGACGTGCGTCACGCCCAGGCCATGCTCGTCCCGCAGGTGTGGGAGGGGCGCCGCGACCTCGACCCCGGTGTCCGGGACTTCTACCGCTACCACTCCTGCCTGGTGGAACCGTGGGACGGGCCGGCGGGGCTGGTCTTCACCGACGGTCGGCGCGTCGGCGCCACCCTCGACCGCAACGGCTTGCGACCGCTGCGGTACCACGTCTGCGAGGACGGCACCGTCGTCGCCGCCTCCGAGGTCGGGGCGGTGCGGACCTCGCTGCCCACCGACGACCCCGACCACCACGGTCAGGTCCGCCGCGAACGTCTCGGGCCCGGTCAGATGCTGTGCGTCGACCCGGACGAGGGCGGGCTCCAGGAGGATGCGGAGATCAAGCAGCGGTTGGCGTCGCTCGCGCCGTACGGCGCGTGGCTGGAGGCGAACCTGCAGCCGGTCACGGCGGGGGCGCCGGTCGGTTCCGCGCCGGACGACCTGCGGCGGCGGCAGCTCGCCTACGGGGTGACCAAGGAGGAGGTCATCTCGATCCTGCGTCCCATGGCGACCCAGGGCAAGGAGACCACCTCGTCCATGGGCGACGACACGCCGATCGAGCCGCTCTCGCACGTGACCCGTCCCGTCACCCACCTGCTCAAGCAGCGCTTCGCCCAGGTCACCAACCCACCGATCGACCACCACCGCGAGAACGAGGTGATGAGCCTGCGGACCCTGCTCGGTCCGCGGCAGCCGCTGCTCACCGAACGTGCCGAGGCAGCCCGCCTGCTCGAGCTCGGCTCCTACGTGCTGTTCCCCGACGGGCTCCAGCGTCTCGTGCTCGACCCCGACATCCCGTTCGGTGTGCAGGCGGTGGACGCAGCCTTCCCGGTCACCGACGGGCCCGACGGGCTCCGCGCCGCGCTCGACCGGCTCGGCGACGAGGCCGTCGGGCACGTGCGGGCGGGCGCCGGCATCGTGGTGGTCTCCGACGTCGGGGCCGACGAGGAGCACTGCCGCGTCCCGGCGCTGCTCGCCGTCGGAGCCGTGCACCAACGCCTCGTGCGCGACGGCCTGCGGACCGCGACGTCGATCGTCGCCGAGACCGACGAGGCACGCGAGACCCACGACATGGCGGCCCTGCTCGGCTTCGGAGCCGACGCGATCGTCCCACGTCTGGTGCTGCAGACCATCACCGACCTCGCCGACGAGGGCCGGATCGGCGGCGACAACCCGTCGGCCGCCGAGGCGCAGGACCGCTACCGGCGCGCCATCGAGGACGGCGTGCTCAAGATCATGTCGAAGATGGGGATCTCGACCCTCGACTCGTACCGTTCGGCTCAGATCTTCGAGGCGCTCGGCCTCGGTCCGGACGTCATCGACCGGTGCCTGACCGGCATCACCTCGACGCTCGGCGGTCTGACCCTGACCGACATCGCCGAGGACGTGCTCGCCCAGCACGCCATCGCCTTCCCGGACCGTCCGGACGCGGACGCGGCGGACGCCGACCTGCCCGCCTTCGACGCACGGGGCGAGGAGCGGCTCGGTGACGGGCTGCCCGACCTGCCGAGCCCAGGCATCATCAAGTGGAAGCGCGGTGGCGAGTACCACGACGTGAACAAGCCCGTGATCGACGCGCTCCACGCCAGCCTCGGTCTCGGACGTCGCCCGAGCACCGACCCGTTCGTCCTCGACGCAGCGCCCGCGGGCGCCGCCGAGGAGCGGGCGGCCCACGTCCTGAACGCCGCCACCAGCCAGGGCCGCTACGAGCTGTACGAACGCTTCGCGGAGCTGGTCGACGGTCGTCCGCCCGTCTACCCGCGGGACCTGCTCGCGTTCGCCGCTGCGGAGCCCGTCCCGCTCGAGGAGGTCGAGCCCGTCGCCGCGATCACGGCCCGGTTCTCCACCGGAGCGATGAGCCACGGTGCGCTGTCGGCCGAGGCGCACGAGACGCTCGCCGCCGCGCTCAACCTCGTGGGCGGTCGCGCCAACAGCGGGGAGGGCGGCGAGGCGCCCGAGCGCTTCGCCACGCGGGGCAGCGACCGGGACCTCGACTGCCGCATCAAGCAGGTCGCCTCCGGACGCTTCGGTGTCACCCCGCAGTACCTCGCCAACGCGCACGTGCTGCAGATCAAGATGGCGCAAGGCTCCAAGCCGGGGGAGGGCGGCCAGATCCCGGGACACAAGGTCACCGACGAGATCGCCCGTCTGCGCCACACCACGCCGGGCGTCACCCTGATCAGTCCGCCGCCGCACCACGACATCTACTCGATCGAGGACCTCGCGCAGCTGATCTTCGACCTCAAGCAGGTCAACCCCGAGGCCGAGGTGGACGTCAAGCTGGTCAGCGAGGGCGGTGTCGGCACGGTCGCCGCCGGGGTCGTCAAGGCGCTCGCCGACTCGATCCACATCTCCGGCAACGACGGGGGGACCGGCGCGTCGCCGCTGTCCTCGATCCACCACGCCGGGATGCCCTGGGAGCTCGGCCTCGCCGAGGTCCAGCAGACCCTCCGGGTCAACGACCTGCGCGGCCGGGTCAAGCTGCGGGTCGACGGCGGGTTCAAGACCGGACGCGACGTGATCCTCGC
>CAYSTY010000135.1:0-6603 GCA_964433685.1 uncultured Actinomycetota bacterium
TGATGCTCGACGACTCCGACGTCCACCACCACCGCCAGATCAAGGGCGCCGTCGGGGGCGTGACCGCTGCCACCGTCGGCGACTCGGCGGTGTTCGTGTCGGTCGGGGCGCTGCACCAGGGCCCCCAGGGCGGCGGTCCGGTGGCCGCGATCGTCCGCATCGACGACTGATCGCGCCGGTACGCCGCGCCACTCCGCAGGAGCCCGCCGACCGGCGGGCTCCTCCGCTGTCCGGCCGCTGCGCTGGGGGCCGTCGCACGGGGGGTCGTCGGTGTCGGTTCCTGGGAGGGGTCCCAGGTTCCGTCGGTCTCGGACCGCTGTTGTAGGTCGGCGGTGTCGGTTCCTGGGAGGGGTCCCAGGTTCTGTCGGTCTCGGACCGTTGTTGCGGGTCGGTGGTGTCGGTTCCTGGGAGGGGTCCCAGGAACCGGTCGGGGGGCACTGTCCTGTTCCGCAAGGGTCCGGCCGTTACCGTGCGGTGCAAGACAGAGGAGCGGCGCTGATCGACGACGACGGACGCGGGTCGCGGTTGCTGCGGGGGATCCTCGATGCGTGCCTGCTGGCGTTGGTCGCCGAGCGCGACCGGTACGGCTACGAGCTCGCCACCGCGCTGCACGAGGCGGGGCTGCCGATCGTGCGCGAAGGCTCGATCTACCCGCTGCTCGCGCGCCTGCAGAAGCGTGGCGCGCTGGACAGCTACCGGGTGCCCGCGGCGGCTGGACCGCCGCGGCGCTACTACCGCATCACCGACGAGGGGCGCCGCGAGCTCGCCGCCGCCGGCCAGGTGTGGCGCGAGGTGTCGGCCGGGGTCGACGCCGTGATGGGGAGGCAGGCAGATGGCGATCTGGGACGCGGCCGGCACGAGGCAGCACGAGCTCCCGCTGGGTGAGGCCGAGCAGGCCGCGGAGGTCCGTCGCACGGTGCGGCGCGTCCGGGGCTACTGGTCCCGGGCCGGGGTGCCGTGGGCCGAGCGTCGTCGCAAGGCCGAGGAGCTGCGCACCCACCTCGAGGCGGTGCTCGCCGACGGTCGCCGCGCTCGCGACGTGGTCGGCGACGACGTGGCGGCCTTCGCCGCGGCGTGGGTCCAGGCCGATCGCCGCCGACCGTGGCTCGAGCCGGTCCTCGGACTGCTCGCCGCGGCGACGGTGGTGCCCGGGGCCTTCGCGCTGCTCGGTCCGCGCGTGCTCGACCAGGACCGCACCGGCATCCCGCTCGAGCACGTCGCGCTGCTCGGCGCCATCCTGCCGCTGGTCCTCGGCCTCCACCTGCTGCGCACGTTCCGGGACCGGCTCGACACCCAACGCGCGGCGATCGCCGGCGTGCTCCTGTTCGTGGTGTACGTCGCCGCGTGGATGATCCTGGTCCCGCGGGCGGACGACGCCGACCGGCTGGTGATCATCGCGCCGGCCGTCGCCTGGACCATGGTCGCGGTCGGCGGCGCGATCCAGACGTCGGCCAGCTGGCTCGAGCGCACCGGTCGGCTGTGACCTGAACCGCGCCGGGTTCCGCTCGTCGCGGCGCCGGGGTGGTCAGGCGCTCCTGGTCCGGTGAGGCCCTGCTGGTCCGGTCAGGTGCTCTTGGCATGGTCAGGCGCTGCTGGTCCGGTCAGGCGCTGCTGGTCCGGTCAGGCGCCGCCGGCGCGGCGGGCCCGCCACGCGGTGATGGCCAGGTCCAGCGAGGTGGCGTCGGTCTGGCGGTCGGGGTCGAGGTCGAGCAGGTCGGCGATGCGACGCAGCCGGGCCTGCACCGTCTGCCGGCGGACACCGAGCCGTTCGGCGGCCACGACCTTCGAACGTCCTGCCTCGACGTAGGCGACGAGCGTCGGGAGCAGCGCCGGACGGTGACGTGTGTCGTGGGCCAGCAACGGGCCGAGGACGGTGCGCACGAGGGTGTCGAGCGACGGATCGCCCGCCGCCCGCAACGTGCGTAGCACGGCGAGGTCGACGGGGAGCAGGACCCGTCGGTCCCCACCGAGCCGGTCGACCATGGTGAGTCCGTCGAGCGCGGCCTGGAGCCCGACGGTCAGCTGGCCGGGGTGGCTGACCGGGACGTCCGCGACCAGGCGCCGGAGGCCGCCGCCGGTGCGGACGAGCATCCGGTCGACCGCGCCCGCGAGGTCCTCGAGGTCGGGACGGGTGTGCCGCGCCGTGGGCGCCACGACGGCGACGACCTCGCCCACCTCGCCGGCGATCGCGTTCGGTGCCCACCGAGCACCTCGCCGACGGCGCGGCGGAGCCCGGTCGCGGTCGTCGCGGGTCCGGCCGACAGGGCGAGCGGGAGCAGCGGGCGACCGGTCGGCAGTCCGACACCGGCGGCGCGCGAGGTCAGCTCACCCACGTCGGCGTAGCTGCCCCGTGCCAGGTCCAGGATGAGGGCGCGCCGCGCGTCGCCGGCCTGCCGCGCATCGTCGACGGTCCGCAGCAGCGCGAGTTCGACCGCTACCACGGCGCGTTGCAGGGCCGCGGCGACCGTCGGGTGGTCGTCGTCGGCCGCCGCCCACAGCTCACCCCAGGGGCGACCGAAGAGGTGGACCGGCTCGCTCACCGCATCCGATCCGACGAGCGCACCCTCGGGTGCGCTGGCCACCACGTGCCCGTCCCGCGCGACCAGCTCCACCGCGGTGCCGGTCAGCTCGGCGAGGTGGCGGATCAGCGCCGGCAGGCTCTGGCCCTCGAGCAGCGCGGAGGTCAGCGTCGCGGTGATGCGCTGCTGGTGGCGCAGCCCCGTCACCTCGTGGTCGAGCACCGCCTCGTTGGCCGCCCGGCAGGTCTCCACGAACGGCACCACGGCGTCGAAGGTCAGCAGCGTCAGGTCGTGGTCGCGGCAGGCCGCCACGAGCTCGTGCGGCGGTTCGGGGAAGGTGCGCCCGAGCTCCAACGCCAGCGCGGCGACGCCCCGTGCGGCGATGCCCTCGACGTAGCGCCGCAGGCCGCGGGCGTCCGCGCCGACCAGGCCGAGCCCGGTGGTCAGCAGCACCTCGCCGCCCTTCAGCAGGGGTGCGATCTCGTAGATCTCCGAGGAGTGGACCCAGGTGATCTCGCGGTCGGCCGCGGGCACCACCCACCGGGGACGGGCGCGGCGGACCGGTTCGAGCTCGAGTAGTTCGCTGACCCGCACGAGCGCACCTCCCGAAGGCGCCGCAGCCGCAGCGGCAGTCGCAGCGGCAGTCGCAGCCGCAGCGGCAGTCGCAGCCGCAGCGGCAGTCGCAGCCGCAGCCGCAGTCGCAGCCGCAGCCGCAGTCGCAGCCGCAGCCGCAGCATCCCGAGCGTCCGGTGCGGACGCTCCGAGCACCCTAGAACGACCACGGCGTCTGTTGTCGCGTCCGGTTCGGTCCGCCAAGGTCTCGGTGGGCGCGGGACCGTCCGTGGGAGGTCCGGAGCGGTCCCGCCACGGAGGAGGGTGCGTCGGTGGACGGTGGACGGTTCGACCGCTGGCTGCAGATCGCGATCGACGAGGCGATCGCGGGGCGTGACGAGGGCGGCATCCCGATCGGGGCGGCGCTCATCGGTCCTGACGGTGAGGTGCTCGGGCGTGGTCACAACCGCCGGGTCCAGGACGACGACCCGTCGGTGCACGGCGAGACCGACGCCTTCCGTGCCGCGGGACGTCAGCGCACCTACCGCGGCACCACGATGGTCACCACCCTGTCGCCCTGCTGGTACTGCTCGGGCCTGGTGCGCCAGTTCGGCATCTCACGCGTCGTCATCGGCGAGGCACGCACCTTCCACGGCGGGCACGACTGGCTGGCCGAGAACGGCGTCGAGGTCCACGTCCTCGACGATCAGCGCTGCATCGACCTCATCGACGGGTTCATCCAGGACCACCCCGAGATCTGGAACGAGGACATCGGCCATGACTGACCAGTTGGCACCGTCGCCGCGCCCCGAGCCCTACGACCCGGACTACCCGCTGCAGGTGGTCCCGCCCCAGGCCCGCCGGTCGATCTGGTCGCTCGGGGTGGTGCTGCTCGGGTTCACCTTCTTCACCCCGACGATGCTGGCCGGCGCCTCCATCGCCCCCGCCTTCACCTTCGGTGCGTTCGTCCAGGTCGCGTTGCTCGGATCGCTCGTCCTCGGTGTGTACGTCTCGGCCCTCGGCGCCATCGGGGCGCGCACCGGCCTGACCACCGTCATGATGTCGCGCTACGCGTTCGGCAGCGGCGGGGCGAAGCTCGTCTCCGTGCTGCTCGGTGGGACCCAGATCGGCTGGTACGGGGTCACCGTCGCCACCCTCGCGTTGCTCGTGCAGCAGGCCACCGGGCTTCGAGGGCACCGGCTGGCTGTGGGTCCTGATCGTCGTCGGCGGTGCGGTGATGGGTGCGACCGCCTACCACGGCTACCGCGGTATGGAGGCGCTGTCGGCCGTCTCGGTCCCGCTGCTGTTGATCCTGGCGGGGTGGGTCACCTGGCGGTCGCTCGGCGAGATCGACCAGGCCGGCGGTCTGGGCGCCATCGTCGCGACCGAGGAGATGACGATCGCCGTCGCGGTCACCGCCATCGTCGGCACGTTCGCCTCCGGCGGGACGCAGGCTCCCAACTGGACCCGGTTCGCGCGGACCCCCGGCCAGGGCCTGGCTGCCTCGGCGTTGGCGTTCTTCGTCGGCGAACTGCTGATGATCTTCTTCGGCGGGATCGGGGCGTTGGCGTTCGGTCTCGGGGACTTCGTCGAGGTCCTGTTCGCGTTGAACCTCGTCGGCTGGGGGCTGGTCTTCCTGGTCGCGAACCTGTGGACGACCAACGACAACACCGCCTACAACTTCGGGGTCGCCGGCGCGGAGCTGTTCGACTCGCCGACCAAGAAGCCGTTCGTGGTCGGCGGCGTCATCATCGGCACGCTGCTGGCGATGCCGATCTACGACAACCTCATCGGCTACCTGTCCTGGCTCGGGATCCTCATCCCCGCGATCGGTGGGGTCATCATCGGGGACTACCTCGCCAACTGGCGCCGCGGGATGCCCGAACCGCAGGACTACACCGTCCCGGTCGTCCGGTGGGAGAACCTGGCCGTGTACACGGTGGCGACGTTCGCGGCGTGGCTGTCGAGCAAGAACGGGTGGTTCATCCCGCCGGTCAACGGCATCGTCCTCGCGACCGCCGGGGCGTACGCCGTCGGCCGCTGGATGGAGCCCGACGTCGGCCACGCGACGGCGTCCGTGGCCGCCTGACGAGCCCGGGTCGTGTCAGCGACGCAGCGGGTCGAAGGGGGCCAGTTCGGCGGGGGTCTGCCCCTCGACGATGGTGCGCGCCAGCAGCTGTCCGGTGAGCGGGCCGAGGACGATGCCCCACATCCCGTGGCCGCCGGCGACCAGCACCCGCGGTGACCGGGTCGGGCCGATCAGCGGCAGCCCGTCGGCGGTGACCGGCCGCGAACCGACCCACTCGTCCTGACGGTCGTCGAGGTCGACGCCGCGCAGCAGCGGGCGTGCGGCCTCCGCGATGGCGCGGATCCGGCGTGGGTCGAGCGGCGCGTCCGGCCGCCGGAACTCCATCATCCCGGCCACCCGCAACCGGTCGCCGAGCGGCGTGCACGCCACCCGCTGGACCGGGAAGTACACCGGCCCGTTCGGGAGCCGGTCGACCGGGACGCTGAAGCTGTACCCGCGGCCGGCCTGCACCGTCATCCGCACCCCGAACCTCGATACGAGGGGCCCGAACCACGCACCGCTGGCCACCACCACCGCGTCGACGCGACGCCGCTGGCCGTCGGAGGTGCGGACCTCGACGTCGTAGCCGTCGTCCTCGATGCCGGCGACGGTGACCGGCGCCTCGATCGTGCCACCTCGCTGCTGTACCGCGTCCGCGAGCGCGGCGACGAACCGAGGTGGATCGATGTAGCGCTGTCCGTGGAGGCGGACCGCCGCACCGGTCCGGTCGGTGAGCATCGGTTCGAGGGCGCGCACCTCCTCGCCGGAGAGCAGGTCGTGGTCGACCCGTTGCCCGGCGGCGGCGATCATCTCGAGCTCGTGGATCAGCGGCGCACGGTCCTTCTCGCCCGCGAAGGCGGCCAGGAACGGAGCGGCGTCCAGCACCTCGGCGTCGACCCCGCCGGCGAGCAGCGTGTCGTACGCACCCAGCGCCAGGCGGTTGACCGGCACGTAGGCCCGCATCGCACGCGCCCAGGAGCGGGGCGTGCTGTGACGGGCGAAGCTGAACAGGAACCGCAGCAGCTCGAGGTCCGCGCGCAGCGGCACGTACACCGGCGACGCCGGGTCGACCACGGCCCGGAACCCGTAGCGCAGCACCTCGGGGGAGGGCAGCGGGACGGTCAGGCCCGGGGTGAGCCACCCGGCGTTGCCCCACGAGGCACCGGCGGCGACGCCGGTGCGGTCGAGGACGGTCACCTCGAGGTCGTGCTCCTGCAGCCACCAGGCGGTGGACAGGCCGACCATCCCGGCACCGATCACGGCCACGCGGCGTGGACGTTGCGTCGGCTCAGGCACCGTGGTCACGGCGACTCCTCGCTCCGCGGCACGGCGACGCGAACCGCGAGCCGTGCGGCACCCGAGCGCCGTTGCGCGGGTGCGGCCGCGCGCACCGTAACGCCGAGGTGGCCGCGGGGGCGGCCGTTCGCGGCCACCGCGCCTCCGCGGCCACCGCGCCACCGCGCC
>CAYSTY010000136.1:0-6539 GCA_964433685.1 uncultured Actinomycetota bacterium
GCGTCGCAGGCGCGCCTGGTACTGGTCCTTGGTCATCGTGTAGCCACGCACGTGGATCGTCCTCGTCGCCGGCTGGCCTGGGGGCTGAACCATACCCCCGTAGGGTATCCAGTGATCGTCCGATCCGCGCCCTCGAGGAGGCTACGAACCTGCGGCTCGGATCCGTTCGCCTTCAGCCAGGGGGAGACCTGGCTCGCCCTCGGCGACGACGTGCTCGAACCCATCCCTCGAGGAACGGCCGAGGACCACCAACGTGCCCGCGAGGATCGTGATACCGACCCACTGGGACGGTGTCAGCGTCGCACCGAAGGCGATCCGGTTGATCACGACGGCGCTCAGCGGGAAGGCGAGTTCCGCCAGGGTGGCTGCCGAGGCCGGGGTGTTCGCGAGACCGCGGTAGTACAGCCACAGCGCGAGGAGGCCCGGGATGGCCGCCAAGGCCAGCAGGGCCGGCACATCGGTGCTCCCGACCGCAGCGAAACCGCTCGGCCCCTCACCGATGAGGACGAGCGCAGCGCTGGCCGGCAAGCCGACGGTGAACCGCAGTGCGGTCAGCTCCGAGGGCCCGAACGTCGCGGACAGGCCCCGCCCGAGGACGGTGCCCAGTGCCCACAGCGATGCGGCACCGACCGCGAGGAGCGCCGGCGCGAGTTGGCTGACGCTGACCTCGGTGGGGTCGGGGAAGCTGATCAGCCACGCACCGAGGAGTCCGGTGGCGACGTAGCCGGCGAGGCGGACCTTCGGTCGTTCACCGAGGAGCCACCACGCCGCGCCGATGGCCACCAGCGGTTGGAGCTTCTGCAACAACAGTGGGGTGGTGGGGTCGCCGTACGTGAACGCGGCGGTGAAGAGGAACGTGGCGGTCGCCGACGCGCCGACGCCGACGGCTGCGACGGAGAGGACGACACGCGGCGTCCACGCGATCGAACGGCCGCGGAGACGCGACAACAGAGGCAAGCACGCGAGCACCAGGAACAGGTGCTCGTAGAAGACCACCACCGAGGACGGTAGCTCGAGCGCGAGCCCGCGGCGGAAGAGCGCATCGGTCCCCCACAACGCGGCCGCGAGAGCGACCGTCCCGACACCCGGGACAGTGCGACGCCAGTTCATCGGGGTCCTCTCACGGCTGGCGGATCGTGTGGACGACGATCAGCTCGCCGGTCAGCCGAGACCGGTGACCAGCGACCGGGCCTGGCGCGTCGCGAAGGTCATGCGGCGCGGCGCGAACGCGTCGCCGAGCACGTGCACGTCGTCCCGGCGGGCACGGAGCTCGGTCACGATGCCGTCCCGGCTCGTGGCACCGCAGGCGAGCACGACCGTGTCCACGTCGGTGAGGGTCCACGGACGGCCACTGTAGGTGTTGGCCACGTGCACCGTCGGTCCGTCCACGGCGGTCACCCGCGTGGTTGGCACCAGCCTGGCCCCCTCCGCATCGAGCCGGGCGAGGACCGCTCCCAGTGCGTACTTGTTCACCAACGGTGACGGCGCCGGTGTCCGGTAGGTGAGGGTGACCTCGTGACCGAGACCGGCGAGGTGGTCCGCGACCGCCAGCGGCGCGGGACGGTCGTCCTCGGAGACGACCAGGACGCGTCGGCCGATCGGGGTGGCCGGATCGAGCGCAGCCCCGGCGGTGATCACGTGGGGGAGGTCGAACCCGGGACGGTCCGGCACCCGCGGGACCGCCCCCGTCGCGACGACGACGACGTCCGCCTCGGCGCTGAGGACCTCGTCGGTCGACGCCGGGATCCCGAGCCGGACGTCCACGCCGACGCGTTCGAGGCGGCGCCCCTGCCAGTCGATCCACCGGGCGTAGCGGCGGTTCATCCGTGCCTTGGCGGCGACCGCGAGTTGACCGCCGAGACGATCGTCCGCCTCCCACAGGCGGACGTGATGCCCGCGTTCGGCTGCGAGTGCGGCCACCTCCGTGCCGGCCGGCCCACCGCCGACCACCAGGATCGAGCGCGGACGGTCGGTCCGTGAGTCTTCGTCGTCGGTCTCCCGGCCGACGCGCGTGTTGACCCCGCACGCGAACGGCAGACCCTCCGCGATCCGTCGACCGAGACAGTCCTGCAGACCGATGCAGGGCCGGGCCTCCTCGGTCCGGCCCTCCCGCGTCAGGGAGACCAGCGCCGGCTCGGCGATCTGGGCTCGGACCATCCCGACCAGGTCGGCGTGACCCGCGGCCACGATGCCGGCGGCGACCTCGGCATCGGTCACACGTCCCGCGTAGACGACGGGGAGCGAGGTGGCCAGCTTCGCCTGACCGCACAGCTCCGCCCACGGCGCGTCGCCGTAGACGCTCGGCGCCACGTAGCTCGGTGCCCCCCAGTTGTTGCCGATGTCCAAGCTGAAGTAGTCGACGGTGCCGTCGGCGGTGAACGCCTCGAGGAGTCGCTGACACGTCTCGAGCCCGTAACCACCGTCGATCATCTCGTCGATGCACAGGCGGAGCCCGACCGTGATCGGGCGGTCGACCCGATCACGGATCCGCTCGACGACCTCGCGCAGCAACCGCCGGCGGCCTTCGAGGGTGCCGCCGTAGGCGTCGGTGCGATGGTTGGTCAACGGCGAGAGGAACCACTGGAGCAGGTCGTCGTGGTTCGCGTGCAGCTCGATGGCATCGGCACCGCCGTCGGCGGCCGCGACGGCGGAGTCGCCGTACTCGTCCACCAGCCACGCGACCTCATCGAGCGACAGCGCGTGCGGGATGTCGTGGTCGTGGTAGCCGCTCAGCGTCTGCGAGGGAGCCGAGGGCATCCCCCCCTGGAGCACCATCTGGACCGAGGCGAACCCGCCCGCCGCGTGGATACGGGAGGTGAACTCGGCGAGTCGCTCGACGAACCCATCCTGACGGAAGGTGCCGTTCGCGCTGGCACCCACTCCGGTCGGCTCGAACCCGGGGATGAGGGGGTTCGCGACGAAGTTCGGAGCACCGCCGACCCACTGCACACCGCCACGGACGCGTTCTATCCAGTAGGCCACGTACCGCTCGAACTGATGCGGTGCTCCCGTGAGTGATCCGCGTCCGCCCGAGTGCGGGGGCAGCACGACGCGGTGGTCGAGCTGCATCGTGCCGACGGTCATCGGCTGGAACAGCGCGTGGCTCGCCATGGGCCGCCCTCTCCTAGACTGCAACGTATGACGGCCATCATATGACAGGCGTCATGCGACCGGTGAGGAGGATCGCGTGCCACCCAGGGTCGACCATGCAGCACGCCGTTCGCTCGTCGCCGAGGTGGCGGCCGACCTCATCGCCGAGAGCGGACTCGACGCGGTGACCTTCCGCGAGATCGCTCGGCGGGCGGGGTTCAGCACCGCCATCGTCTCCCACTACTTCGCGGACAAG
The DNA here is from genome assembly GCA_964433685.1 of uncultured Actinomycetota bacterium. Classification (GTDB taxonomy): domain Bacteria; phylum Actinomycetota; class Nitriliruptoria; order Nitriliruptorales; family Nitriliruptoraceae; genus Nitriliruptor. Next base: position 3,347 of record CAYSTY010000136.1, read on the forward strand.
CGGGAGTTGCTCGGCCTCACCTACCGCGCCAGCGTGCGCCGCGCACGTGCCCGCTTCCTGGCGGTCCACGATCGTGACCCGGAGGACACCGAGGCGATCCTGTCCGCGCTCCTCCCCCTCGACGCCGTCCGCCGACGCGACTGGCAGGTCTGGTTCGCCTTCTGGTCCCAGGCGGCCAGCGACCCCGACCTCGCCGCGGAGCAACGCCGGCGGGTGCGTTCGACCCGCACCGACATCGCTGGGGTGCTGCCACCGACCACCCCCGGCGGGAACGAGGTCGACGTGGACGAACTCGCTCGCCACCTGCTCGTGCTCATCATGGGGATCGCGGCACAGGCCGTGTTCGACCCGCGCGATTGGACGCGCGCGCGGCAGCGCCAGCTCCTGCGTGACGTGCTCGAGCGCGCCGGCTACCCGGCGGGTCAGCCGTGAGCCGCGTGCGGGTCGCCGAGGACGACCCGGCCCGTCCGTGGTACGAGCCGGGGGTGTGGCGTGTCGCACCGGACGTCCACCGCATCCCGCTGCCGATCCCCGAGGACGGGCTGCGCGCCGTCAACGCGTACGTCCTGACCGACGGTCACGACGTCGCCGTCATCGATCCCGGTCCAGGTGTCGAGGAGACGCAGGCCGCCCTCGACGCGGCGTTGGCCGCTCTCGACCTCGCGCCGCACGACGTCACCCACGCCCTCATCACCCACGTCCACTACGACCACTACACCCACGCCGTCGCCCGCCGTGAACGGCAGCCGCTGACGGTGTGGCTCGGGGAGCACGAACGCGCTTCGCTCGACCTGCTGCGCGTCGAACAGCGGGCGCTGCCGGCACAGGCGCGACAGCTCCGACGCTACGGCGACCTGGAGCTCGCCGCGTTCGCGGCGGCACGGCGCACCGACGGACGCATCGATGACCTGCTCCGGGAGGGACCGGACCGCTGGCTCGCCGATCGGCGGCCGGTCCCCATCTCACCGGCGCTGGAGGTCCTCCACACACCCGGGCACACCCGCGGCCACGTCGTGTTCCGCGACGACGGTCGCGCGATCCTCTTCGCCGGCGACCACGTCCTGCCCTCGATCACGCCTTCGATCGGCTTCGAAGCCGAACCACCACCCTTGCCGCTGGTGGACTACCTCGCCTCGTTGCACGCGGTCCGGGTGCTCGCGGACACACGGCTGCTGCCGGCCCACGGTCCGGTGACCGCTAGCGTCCACGCCCGCGTGGACGAGCTGCTCGACCACCACGACGACCGGCTCGCCAGCGCGGTGGCGGCGGTGGGCGACGGGGCGGCCAGCGGTCTCGACGTCGCGCACGTGCTGCGATGGACCCGGGGGGGTCGACGACTCGACGAACTCGACCGGTTCAACCGCATGTTGGCGGTCATCGAGACCGGCTACCACCTCGACCTGCTCGTCGAGCGGGGGACGTTGCGCATCGCGATCGATGACGACGGGGTAGCGCGCTACCGCACCTGACCCACGCCGCTCAGGCGCGGTAGCCCTGCATCAACAGCTGGGCAACGTCCTGCGCGACCTGTTCGATGGTCAGACGCCCGGCGCCGTCGAACCACCGGTAGGCCCAGATGGATGCACCGAGCAGCGTCGCAGTGGCCACCCGAGGGTCGATGTCGAGCAACGCCCCCGACTCGACCCCTTCGATGTAGAGGTCACGGACGATCTGGGTGTACTCACGTTCACGCGCCCGGATGTCGCGCTCCCGTTCCGGTGACAACAACCCGCGCTCGTTGTAGAACACGGTGTTCGCTTCGATGTTCTCGAGCACGACGCGGGTGTTCTCCACCAGCAGGTCGTGGAGGCGGTCGACCACCGGTCCATCGCCTCCGGCGATCGCCTGGATGCGCTCGAGCGCCCCGTCGACGACCTCGTCCACGATCGCGAAGAGGATGTAGTCCTTGCCCTTGAAGTAGTAGTAGATGGCCGGTTTGGTGAAGCCGATGTGGTCAGCGATGTCGTCGAGCGAGGTGGCGTGGTAGCCCTTCTCGCGGAACAACCTGGTCGCGACCGCGATGATCTCGGCCCGTCGGTCGGAACCGTTGGTGCCGCCCCCGTTGCCGCGGGACCTCGTGGTCGCACTCGCGGCCGTCGCTCTCGCCATCACGTCACCCGATCTCGATCGCCCCACCCGAAATCGATCCCCGTGAGGATCACGTGCCGCGTGTCCCTCGGATCGATGATGTCGTCGACGTACGTGTGTGCAGCCGCTTCCCACGGAGCGGATTCGTCGATCCAGTGGGCCGTGAGCTCAGCTTCGAGCTCCCGACGCGCCTGCGATCCACCCTCCGCCTCCGCGGCCTCGAGCCGACGACGGTTGACCGTCACCACACCGGTGTCCGGCGCCATGAACCCTAGCTCAGCGGTCGGCCAGCAGACCAAGAGGTCGGGCAACGTCGGCCGACCACCCATCGCGTAGTGGCCGCCACCGTACGCCTTGCGTACGACGACCGCGACCTGGGGCACCGTCGCGCGGGCGAGGCGCGCGACGAGACGTTCGTACCACAACACGATGCCCTGCCGTTCGGCCTGCACGCCGATCATCAGACCGGGCACGTCCTGCAGGAACACCAGCGGGAGGTTGAACGTGTCGCAGGTGTCGGCGAAGTCGTGGACCTTCTCGAGCGCCTTCGCATCGAGCGCACCGGCGCCGTGACGCGGCTGGTTCCCGATGACGCCGACCGGTTGCCCGCTGATCCGGGCGAAGGCGGTGATGACCGCCTTGCCAGCCTCGGGACGCCACGGCAGCACGGTGTCGGCATCGACGATCGCGTCGATCACGTCGTGCATGTCGTAGGCCTGCTTGGAGTTGGTCGGTACGACGTCGAGCAGGGACTCGCGGTCGAGCAGGGGCGCGACCGGCGGGGCCAGCGGCGCCGGTCGCGACGCGTTGTTGGGCAGGTACGACAGGTAGGCGGCGATCGCGTCGAACGCCTCCTGCTCGGTCGGGACCACGAGGTGTGCTGTGCCCACCTCCTGGGCGTGCTCAGGGCCACCGAGCTCCTCGTCGGTGACCTGCTCGCCGATCGCTGAGGCCACGACCGAGGGCCCCGACAGCGCGATCGAGGAGGACTCGGTCATGACGATGACGTGGGCCGTGCCGGCGTGGAGCGCCGAGTCGCCGTAGCCGGGACCGAGGACCGCCGCGATCCGCGGGATCTCCGGGTAACCATCCGGCACCTGGAGGA
>CAYSTY010000137.1:0-3271 GCA_964433685.1 uncultured Actinomycetota bacterium
GGTCAGAGGACGGCGTCGACCGCGGCGACGATGAACAGGACCGCGAGGTAGACGGTCGAGTAGTGGAACAGCCGCATCGCGTCGGCCACGGTCCGGGTCCGCCGCAACCGGTGGGCGTACCGCAGCCACCCGACGGTCAGCCCGACCGAGACCACGACGTAGAGCCACCCGGCCTGCAGCCCGATCGTCGACAGCAGCACCACCGACAGGAGCAGGTAGCTGTGGAGCAGGATCTGCCGCGTGGCCTCGTCGTTGCCGTGGGTGACGGGCAGCATCGGTAGGCCGGCCCGGGCGTAGTCCTCGCGGTACTTCATGGCCAGCACCCAGAAGTGCGGCGGCTGCCACCAGAACATCACCGCGAACAGCAGCCACGGGCGAGGGTCGCTCAGCGTGGCCCCCGGGACCGCGGCCCAACCGGTCAGGACCGGCATGCAGCCGGCGATCCCGCCGATGACCACCGCCTGGGCGCTGCGTCGCTTGAGACCGAGCGTGTAGACGAAGACGTAGAAGAGGATGGCGAAGGTGGCCAGCGCCGCAGCCAGCAGGTTGACCAGCAGCGCGAGCCACGCGAACCCGACCACGCCGAGCACGATGCCGAGCACCAGCGCGCCGCGCGGCGAGACCTCGTCGGTCGCGGTGGGGCGGGCGGCCGTGCGTGACATGAGCTGGTCGATGTCACGGTCGCAGTAGTTGTTGAGCGCGTTGGCGCTGGCCGCCGAGAAGGTCCCACCGAGCACCGTGGCGACCACCAACCAGGTGGACGGCCAGCCACCCTGAGCCACCACCATCGACGGGACGGTCGTGATCAGCAGCAGTTCGATGATCCGCGGCTTGGTCACCAGCACGTACCGGCGGATCGCGTCGCGGGTGCCGCCGCGGCCCTCGTAACGCCCCTCGGCGTGCATCGGTCCGACGGTGGCAGGGGCCGCGGGTGCGTCCGCGGCAGCCTCGGCATCCCGTGCGGCGGCGAGCGCGCCGACGGGGGTGGGCGCGTCCTCGAACGGGGCGGTCACGCCGGGGGCCCGGCCGCCGGGCGGGCTTCACGCCACTGGCGCCAGCCGATCACCCCGACCACCACGGCGACGACCGTCGCCGCGGTGTAGAGCACGACGTGGACGCCGATGAACGCCGCGGAGAAGTCGTCGGTCGTGGTCAGGATGTTGCGCACCCGGGTCGCCCACACCCACAGGTTGAACACGGCCGCGGCCATCAGCAGCAGACCGCGACGGCGGTGGACGGCACGCGGGGTGGCGACAGCGTCGACGGCTGCGGCCGGAGGGGCGACGTCGGTGGCCACGGGAGGGACCTCACGCGAAGGAGCACGGCGGTGTCCCGATGGTACGGCACCTGCCCGACCACGCCGGACGGGCGGCTCGGCGTGAGGTGCGGCACCCCGCCCCGAACGGAGGTGGTGCCGGGGCCGCGGGTAGGCTCCGCCCATGGCTGCCTCCCCGCCCCGCTCCGGCCGCGACCGGCTCGTCGTGCTCGCCGCCGCCGCGGTCGCGACCAACGTCCTGATCGTGTTCACGGGCGGTCTCGTCCGGGTCACCGGCTCGGGGCTCGGATGCCCGACCTGGCCCACCTGCGACGGCGAGACCGTCATCCCCCGCCCCGGCGGTGAACACGCCACCTGGCAGACGGGGGTCGAGTTCGGCAACCGGCTGTTGACCTTCGTCGTGCTCGCGGTCGCGGTCGCGCTCGTCGTGGAGGTGCGGCGACGGGGCAACACGCTGCCGTCACGGCTGCAGCGGCTGGCGTGGGCCCTGCCCGCTGGCGTCCTCGTCCAGGCGGTCGTCGGTGGCGTGACGGTGCTGACCGGGCTGTCCCCGTTGGTGGTCGCCGCCCACTTCCTGCTGTCGATGATCCTGATCGCCATCGCCGTGGCCCTCTGGCAACGCGCGCGCGAGCACGCGGGGCTCGTCCCGCCGGCGCCGGTCGACGGCGAGGTCGGACGGTTGGTGGCCGCGGGCCTGCGGGTGGCCACGACGGTCCTGGCGGTCGCCGCGGGCACCGTCCTGGTGCTCGGGACGCTCGTGACGGCGGCCGGCCCCCACGCCGGTGACCCCGGGACCGAACGGCTCGGGCTCGACATCCGCCTCGCGGCGATCGCCCACGCCGACGTGGTGTGGCTGCTCGTCGGCCTGACCGTCGCCGTGGTGGCGGTGACCTGGCGGCACGGTCCGCCCGAGCTGCGGCGCGCCGTACGGACGCTGCTGGTGCTCGAGCTGGTCCAGGGCGGCATCGGTTACACGCAGTACGCCACCGGCATCCCCGCCCCGTTGGTCGCGGCGCACATCCTCGGCGCTGCCCTCGTGTGGGCGACCGCGGTCGCGGTGTGGGTCCGCGCCCGTCCGGCGGTCGCACCGGCCGTCGCGTCGTCGGCGACCTCCGCAGCCGCCGACGTGACCGTGCCGTGACCGACGCGGTCGACCCCGCGTTCGACCTCGACGTCGCGCGGGCGCTCAGCCACGACGGACCGCTGTCGCTGGTGGTGGTCGCCGACTCGACGGCGTTCACCGACCACCTCGGCCCCCAGGTCCCGACGACCGCGCACCTGTACCCGCAGGTCGTCGCCCGCCACCTCGCGGACGCGCTCGACCGCGAGGTGGTCCCCACCGTCGTCGCCCGTCCCGGCATGACCGTCCGGGACGCGGTGCGGACGGTCACCAAGGACCAGCACGTCCAGTACGACGTGCTCGCGCACGCCGACGCGGTGGTCGTCGGCGTCGGCAGCTTCGACCACGCGCCCATGGGCGTCCCACCCTCGCTCGAGACCCTGTCGGCCTACCTGCGGCCGACACCGGTGCGTCGCCAGGTGCGCCGCGGCCTCAAGGCGGCCTACCCGTGGCTCGTGCGCGCCACGGGTGGCCGGCGGACCCGCACGCCGATCGGCGAGTTCGACCGGCTGTTCGTCGAACTGCTCGACCACGTCCGGGGGCTGACGTGGGGCCGGGTGGCCGGGGCTGCCGTCGGGCCCACCAGCCACCGTTCGCGCTACTACGGGCCGGGGCACCCGACCCACGAGCAGCGACAGGCTCACCACCTCGCGCTCGCCGAACGTCACGGGTTCCGCGGCGTCGCGTCCTGGCCGCTGGTCGAACCGCACGCCGATGAGCTCAACGTCGACGGCATCCACTGGCCACCGGTGGCACACGAACGGGTCGGCCGGGCCGTCGCCGCCGCGCTGCTGCCGACGCTGCGGGGCGATGCCGCGACCGTCGGCCTGCCACCGGCTGCCGCGGCCGCCCTCGGCCGCAGCTGAGACGGGCCG
>CAYSTY010000137.1:3371-6506 GCA_964433685.1 uncultured Actinomycetota bacterium
GGCCGCCCTCGGCCGCAGCTGAGACGGGCCGCCCTCGGCCGTCAGGCGTCCTGTTCGGTGTCGCCACCCTGGCCGGCGGTGTCGGTCGATCCCTGGCCGTCGGAGACGAAGCCCACACCGTCCATGTTGGGGTGGACGGCGCAGAAGAAGTAGAACTCCTCGGGCAGGTCGGCGAGCGGCGTGTCCGAGACGAAGTACTCGGTGTCCGGACCGTTGATCAGGGTGCTGCCGGTGATCTCATCGCCGGGGCCCGGCTCGTCGGCGGAGCCTTCGAGGGTGGTGATCACCACGTTGTGGCCGACGCCGGCCTCGAGGTTGTCGAAGACGAAGGCGACGTTCTCCTCGTCGGGCTGGGGGATGAACTCCCAGGTGTCGATCACGTTGCACGCGCCCGTCTCGTCCGGCAGGCAGAAGTCGAGGGAGTCCTCGGCGGCGATCAGCGGGGCGTCCTCGGGGATGACCATCAGCGGCTGGACGTTGATGTTCAGGTCCTCCTCCGCGATGCCGCCGATGACACCACCGGCGACGAGGCCGCCGACCACCAGCGGCAGCACGCCGGCACCGACGGCAGCGAAGCGCTGCCGCGGTTCGTGGCGGTCACGGGAGGCGAGCAGGGACACGCTGAACAGGATGCCGCTGGCCGCGACCGTGGCGAGCGCCAGCGCACCGGTCTTGGTGTTGAACAGCAGCATCGCGGCGATCAGACCGATGAACAACGCCATCGCGGCGAGGATGGACAGCGGCACCAGGAGCGCGTACTTCGCCGTCCGGGGACCGGAGTTCGGGATCGCTGGGTCGGTCATGTTGGGCTACCTCAGACGGTTGGCGCGCGCTCGAAGAACAGGATCACGAGCACCGCGGTGTAGAGGAACAGAGCGAGTCCGAGCCCGCTGTACAGCAACCGCGTGTAGAGCCGGTTGTCGAACTTCAGGTGCATGAAGAAGTTGCCCACCATCACGAACTTGATGACCATGAGCACGATCAGGAGCGGGATCCCGAGCGGTCCGAAATCCACGAGGTACGTCGACACCTCCAGCGCCGTCAGGACCGCGAGCACGAGGGCGATACGGACGTACTCGCGGGGCTCGGGTCCGTGGTCGGCCGTGTCGGCCTGCTCGGATCCCTGCGTGGTCTCGATCGCGCTCACGTGTGTGTCCTTGTCCGCTGGCTCCGTGCGGGAGCGGTCGTGGCGTTCAGCCGGCCGCCTCGAGCTGGAGGTCGGGGATGAGGTAGATGACGGTGAAGATCACGACCCAGATGATGTCGACGAAGTGCCAGTACAGCCCGATCAGCTCGGTCTTGATCGCCTGGTCGGGCTTGACCTTGCCGGTGAAGGTGAACGCGTACAGGCCGAGCAGCAGCAGCACACCGATGGTGACGTGCACCCCGTGGAACCCGGTCAGCACGAAGAAGCTCGACGCGAAGGGGCTCTCGGTCAGGTTCAGACCCTCGCGGAAGAAGACGGTGAACTCGAACACCTGCCCGCCGAGGAAGACCATGCCCTGGCCGGCGGTGGCCAGGATCCACAGGCGCATGCGACGCATGTCCCGCTTGCTGTGGGCGTGGTGGGCGAGCACCATCGTCAGCGAGCTCATCAGCAGCACGAACGAGCTGACGGACGTGAACGGGATGTCGAAGATCTCCACCCCGGGGCCGCTCGCGGTCTCGGAGGTGTAGAGCAGGTACGCGGAGATGAACGCCCCGAACAGCAGGAACTCGCTGCCGAGGAAGGTCCACATCCCGAGCTTGCGGTGATCGATCCCGAGCGTGGTTCCGTGCGCTTCGGCGCTCACGGCATCTCCTCGTGTCGTCCACGGACGGTGAACTGGTTCACCGTCCGTGGTCAGGACGCTGTTCGACAGCAGGTGTCAGTGGGTGGTTGCGGGGACGGGATCGTCGTCGCCCTCGGCGACCGGTTCCAGGATCCAGCCGAACATCCCGATGACCATCCACACCACACCGATGGCGATGACCACGGGGCTGCGTAGGAGCAGTCCGTAGGCCAACGGCAGCATCCCGGCGGTCATGATCAGCGGCCAGTACGACGGTCCTGGCATGTGGATGTGCTCGTCGACGTCGTCGCTGTGGTCCTCGGCGGCGCCGGACGGCACGGGCACGGGTGTCCCGGCCTCGTCCTCGGCGTACTTGCGGTGCCAGAACTCGTCCCGGTGGGTGATCGTGGGGATCTTGTCGAAGTTGTGGACCTTCGGCGGCGACGCGGTCAGCCACTCGATGGTCCGCGCGTCCCACGGGTCCACACCTGACGGCTCGCCGCTACGAGCGCTCTTGATGATGTTCACCAGGAAGATCAGGGAGCTGATGAACAGGACGACGAAACCGATCGTGCTCATCAGGTTGTAGAGCTCGACGTCACCACCGAGTTCGGCGGGCAGGACGGCGGTGCGCCGCGGCTGGCCGAGCAGACCGGACATGTGCATGGGCCCGAAGGTGAGGTTGAAACCGATCAGCCACGTCCAGAAGTGGAGCTTGCCGATGCCTTCGAACATCAGCTTGCCGGTGATCTTCGGGAACCAGTAGTAGACGCCACCCACGAGGCCGAACAGCGACCCACCGAAGAGCACGTAGTGGAAGTGTGCGATGACGTAGTAGGTGTCGTGCTGCTGGGCGTTGTGCGGCACGACCGCGTGCGTGACACCGGACAGGCCACCGATGGTGAACATCGCGATGAACCCGATGGCGAACAGCATCGCGGTGTTGAGTCGGAGCTTGCCGCCCCAGATGGTGAAGATCCAGTTGAAGATCTTGATGCCCGTGGGCACGGCGATGAACATCGTGGTCAACGCGAACGCCGAACGGGCGACGGGGCCGACCGCGGAGGTGAACATGTGGTGCGCCCACACACCGAAGCCGATGAACCCGATGGCCGCGCTCGAGAACGCGACGGCGGCGTACCCGAACAGCGGCTTCTTGGCGAAGACCGGCAGGATCTCCGACACGATCCCCATGGCGGGCAGGATCATGATGTAGACCTCGGGGTGCCCGAAGAGCCAGAACAGGTGCTGCCACAGGATCGGGTCGCCACCGGTCGCCGGCTGGAAGAACTGGGCGCCGAAGACCGCGTCGAACTGGAGCATGAACAGCGCGACGGCGATGATCGGCAGCGCGAACAGCAGC
>CAYSTY010000138.1:0-6433 GCA_964433685.1 uncultured Actinomycetota bacterium
CCCACGTGACGGCCATCTTCGGCAAGCTCGAGGTCACCAACCGCGTGCAGGTCGCGCTGGTGGTCCACGACGCCGACGGGCCCTGACGAGGGTCAGTAGCCCCGCTCGCCGCCGGCGCGTTCCATGCGGCTGGCCACCGCGCGGTAGAGCGGCGGCGCGAGGTGGCGCAACGTCACGAACGAGCGGTACCAGGACGGCACGGTGCGTTCGACCACGCCGGTGCGCAGCACCTCGGCGATGCGGTCGGCGACGTCCTCGGGTGCCCCGACGATGCGGGCGGTCGGGCCGCGCAGCAGGTGGGTCTGCGGGAACCCCTCGGTGACCACGAACCCCGGGTTGAGCTGGCACACCGTGATGCCGCGCGACGCCCACGACAGGCTCAGCGCCTCGGACATCCCGACGACGCCGAACTTGCTGGCGGCGTACGCGGCGGGACCGATGCCGAGCTTGCCGGCCACCGACGCGACGTTCACCACCCGTGATGGTGCCGACGCCTCCAGCAGGTCCGAGAACGCCGCGAGGCAGCGCACGGTCCCGAGGAGGTTCACGTCGATGGTGCGCAGCGCGTCGTCGAGGTCGTCCCGGCCGGAGAAGCCGCCACCACCCACGCCGGCGTTGTTGATCAGCGCGTCGCAGGCACCGAAGTCGTCGCGGACGCGGCGGGCGAGCGCGTCCACCGCGTCGGTGTCGGTGACGTCGGCGGTGTGGGGGACCACCCGGCCGCGCGCGTCGGCGAGCTCGGTGGCGAGCGCCTCGAGCCGTTCGGTCCGCCGCGCGACCGCCACGACGGTGAGCCCGGCGGTCGCCAGACGTCGGGCCGTCGCCTCGCCGATGCCGCTCGACGCTCCGGTGATGACGGCGACCTTGCCGTCGGGACCCCAGCTCACGTGTCGACCTCCGTCGGGAACGGCGGAGCGTACGCAGACCGTCGGCGGCCGGGCGACGACTGCCTTGCGGACCACCGGACCCCGAGGTACCTTTATCTGACACGTCAAGTATCTTCCACCCGCGAGACGAAGGCCCCCACGATGGGCATCAGCCGCCTCAACCACGCCGTCCTCTACGTGCGCGACGCCGAACGCCACGCCCGCTTCTACGCCGACGTGCTCGGCTTCACCGAGGTCACGCGCATGTCGATGGGTGCCGGCCGGACCGGCATCTTCATGAAGGCACCCGCGTCGACCAACGACCACGACATCGCGTTCTTCGGCCTCGGTGCCGCGCTCGGTGATTCGACCGCCGGTCGCGCCACCGTCGGCCTCTACCACCTCGCGTGGGAGGTCCCGACCCTCCGCGAGCTCGCCGATCACGCGCGACGGCTGTCGGAGGCCGGCGCGCTGGCCGGCGCCAGCGACCACGGCACCACCAAGGCGCTCTACGCCGTCGACCCCGACGGTCTCGAGTTCGAGGTCAGCTGGCTCGTCCCCGTCGAGCTGCTCGGCGAGGGGGAGACCGAGCCGATGATCGCCCCGCTCGACCTCGACGCGGAGATCGCCCGCTACGGCGCCGACACCGTCGGGCAGCCGACCGTCGCGGTCGCGGCCGCCTGACGCCACTCAGCCTGCGGCGAGCCGGGTGAGGAAGTCCGCCGCGATCGGGGCGGCGACCTGGCCGCCGTAGGCGTCGGGGGTCTCGGCCACGAGCACCGCGAACGCGACGTCGTCCTGCCAGCCGATGAACCACGCGTGCGTGCGCGGTGGCGACTCGGTGCCGTACTCGGCGGTGCCGGTCTTGCCGTGCACCGGCCCGCCGGGCACCCCCTCCAGCGCGCCGCCGCTGCCGTCGGTCACCACCGCCCGCATGAGCTCCGGCAGGGCCGCAGCGGCCGCATCCGGCAGGGGAGCGGGCGTCGGTTCCGGCCCGTCCGCCACCACCAACGACGGAGTGAGGGCGGCACCACGCGCGGCTGCGGCCGCGACGTCCGCCATCGCGAACGGGCTGGCCAGGATCCGGCCCTGCCCGATGGCCGCGGCCGCGTGCTCGGTGACCGACTCGGTCACCGGGACGTCCCCGGTGAACGCGTCCACACCCAGGGCCGCTTCGTGGCCCAGGCCGAACGTCGCCGCCGTGTCGCGCAGCGCCTCCGGGGCGAGCTCGCCCGACAGGCCGACGAACGCGGTGTTGCACGAGTTCGCGAACACGGTCCGGAACGGGACCCGGCCGAGGGCCTGGCTCTCCGCGTTGGTGAAGGCGCGGCCGTCGGCCACCAGCTGCGCCGGACAGTCGACCTCGTCGTCGGGCGCGACGACCCCCTCCTCGAGCAGCGCGGCGGTGGTCACGACCTTGAACGTCGACCCCGGTGCGTACCGCCCGGTGAGCGCCAGGTCGAGTCCGCCGTTGGCCGGCCCGTTCGCGACCGCCACCACGTGCCCGTCGCTGACCCGGATCGCCACCAGCGAGGTCGGGAACTCGTCCTGCCCGGCGAGCGCCGCGTCGGCCGCCCGTTGGACGTCGAGGTCGAGCGTGACCGTGACCGGTTCGCCGGGTTCGGGTTCGACGCTGAACAGCGTGGCGGGTTCGAGGTCGCTGCCCTCGGGTGGCACGGTCACCACCTGCAGACCGGGGCGACCGGCGAGCTGCTCGTCGTAGGTGCGCTGGAGGCCCGAGCGTCCGGCCACGTCGCCGACCTGGTAACGGTCGGGGTCCTCCTCGATCATCTCGGCGGTGACCTCGCCGGTCCGCCCGAGGGTGGCACCGGCGAAGTCCGAGGTCGGCGCCAGCTGCCGCTCGCTCGTCTGGAACACCGTGCCGGGGATGGGCTGGATCCGCTCGCGGACGGCCTCGTAGTCGTCCCGACGGAGGGGGACGACCGGGACGAAGTGGTCGGGATCGGCGGCCTCGATGCGGCCCTCGAGCCCCTCGAGGTCGAGCTCGAGCACCTCGCGGACCGCGGCCACGGTCGCGTCGAGGTCGTCCACGCGCGACGGCTGGATGCCGACCTCGACGACCTCCCGATCGGTCACGAGGGGCGTGCCGTCCGCGCCGAGGACGTCAGCGCGCTCGGGCGTCGTGCGTCGCGTGCGCAGCACCGCGCCGTCGACGAGCTCGGGGTGGGCGACGTTCGACGACCAGGCGACGGTCCAGCCGTCGTCGGCGCGGGTCATCGGAGCGGTGGTGGCGTAGGTCCAGGTCCGCTCACCGGGCAGCGTCCAGGTCACCGTCAGGTCCGCGGTCGCGACCGTGTCGTCCTCGGCGTCGGGGGTCACGGCGTCCAGCGTCACGTCGACCGGTGCCTCGCCCATGCCCTCGCGGATGGCCTCCCAGCTGCTCGACACGGCCGCCGGGGCCGGCGTGACGGGGGCCCGTCCCGGGTCGCCCTCGTCCCAGGCGGCCGCGAACGCGACGGCCACCTCGTCCGGCGCGGGCGGTCGGGTCAGGTACCACGCGGCCGCCGCCCCCGCGGCCAGCAGCAGGACCAGCACGACCGCGATCAGCCGACCGCGGCCACGCCGTCGCGCCAGGTCACCGGTCAGGTCGAGCCCCGACATCACCCCTCCTCGTCGAACGCAGCGAGTTCACGCTGCAGGGTCGCACGTCGCCGCTCCAGCGCCTCACGTCCCCCGCTCTGGTGGGGCGGCACGTCGCGGAGGTAGCGCTCGAGGTCGGCGAGCTCGGCCGCGACCACCGCCCGCGTCCGCGGTGGGCGACCCCCGGCATCCGTGCTCACGAGGTGCTGAGCACCTCGAAGCGCATGCCCTGCGCCACCAGGCGTGAGCGGTACCCCGCGCCGAGACCCTGTGCCGGCGTGACCGCGCCGACGTGTCCGGTACCGCCGTCCTGCGCCAGGGCGAGCACCGCCTCGCCGAGCATCTTGGCGGTCTCGTCGTAGCCGGGGTCGCCGCCGGACACCCGCGCGACGACCTGCCGACCGCCGCCGCTGCCGTGGACGGTGACCGCGAAGCTGCTGCGGGCACGTCGCTCGGCCGACGGTCCCTCACCCGACGCGGGCAGGACCTTCTCGAGCAACGCCCGCGTCGGCGGCAGCGCAGCCAACGCCCCGACGGTCGCGACGCCAGCCACGCCCCCCACCACGAGGGGCAGGCTGCGGATGCGCGCGAAGTGGCCGTACCGGAAGCGCGACCCGTACCCGTCCAACGCCGCGGCCGACCGCAGGACGATGGCCGGATCGATGGTGGGCAGCGGCACCCCGTACCCGTCGATGCCGACCGCCGGGTCGATGCGGTGGATGCGCAGCGGCAGGCTCCGGACCTCGCGCTGGCGATCGCCCTCCACGCGGTTCGAGGGCAGCTGCCGCGACGCGATCGCGCCGAGGGCGGACCGGGCGGTGCCGCCGCTGAACCGCGCGTCGGCCTCGACGTACCCGCGGACGGTGAGCGGCGCGTCGTCGGGTAGTTCGCTCACGGCCAGCGCCACGCCGAGGTCGTGGGGGACCGAGTCGAACCCGCAGCACGACACCAGCCGGACACCGGCCTCACGCGCGGGTGCGTCGAAGCGTCCGCGCACCTCGGCGACGAACGCCGGTTCCCCGGTGATGTCGGCGTAGTCGGTGCCGGCACGCACGCAGGCCTCCACCACCGGCAGGCCACGCTCGGCGAAGGGGCCGACCGTCGTCGCGAGCGCCGTGGTCCGTCCGGCGAGGTCGGTCAGGCCGTCGAGGTCGTCGACGTCCACGACCTCGATCCCGGGGTCGTCGCCGGGCAGGCCGGCGGCCACCGCCTCGAGCTTGTCGCGGTTGCGGCCGGCGATCGCCCAGCGCGTCGTCGTCCCGTTCAGGCGGCGGGCGAGGTGTTCGGCGGTGAGGCGGCCGGTGAACCCGGTCGCTCCGAGGAGGACGACGTCGTAGGCGCGGTCGGTCACGGGCGGCTCGCAAGGTCGGTGGCCACGAACGGTAGGTGGTGCCCGGGCCCCGGTCGGCACCGGTTACCGTCCGCCGGTCCGCCCACCGTCCGGTCGGGTCGCACCCCCGCGAGGTTCCCGTGTCCATCCCGCTGGCGATCGCTGCGCTCGTCGTCGGTCTGATCGTGCTGGTCCGGGCGGCGGACACCTTCGTCGCCGGTGCGGAGAGCTTCGCCCTGCACCGGCGCTGGTCCCCGGCGGTCATCGGCGCCGTCGTGGTCGGCTTCGGGACCTCGCTCCCGGAGCTGGTCACCTCCGTGTTGGCGGCCATGCGCGGTCAGCCCGACCTCGCCCTCGGCAACGCCGCCGGCTCCAACGTGGCCAACCTGTTGCTCATCCTCGGGGTCGCGGCGTTGGTGGCGCCGATCGTGGCCGGTCCCGACCAGGCGCCCCGACGCGACGGGATCATCGCCGGGCTCGCATCGGTCGCGTTGCTGCTGGTGGCACTCGACGGCGAGGTCGGCGCGGTCGAGGGGGCCACGTTGGTCGCGCTGCTCGCGGCAGCGCTGGTGTGGCAGGTGCGGGCCGGACGCGGCGGGACCGCGACGACCGAGGTACCGCTGGCGGTCCCCGAACGGTTCGTCGGTCTGCGGGTGGTGGGGGGCCTGGTCGGGGTGCTCGTCGGCGCGCAGCTGCTGGTCGCGGGTGCGACCGACCTCGCCGAACGGGCCGGCGTCCCCGAGATCGTCATCGGGTCGGTCCTGGTCGCGGTCGGGACCTCCCTGCCGGAGCTGGCCACCGCCATCGCGTCCGCCAAGCGCGGTCAGATCGAGATCCTCCTCGGCAACCTGCTCGGCTCGAACGCGTTCAACGCGCTCGCGGTCGTCGGTGCCGCGGCGCTGGTCGGTGCGAGCCGGGGGGAGGGCTTCCCGGTGGACGGGCCGGCGCTGGTCGTCGTCGTGGCCGCGGCCGTGGTGACCGGCGTGGCCGCGCTCGTGCTCTCGCGCCGGCCGGTGGTGTCGCGTCCGGTCGCGGCCGGGCTCGTGGCGCTGCACCTCGCCTCCGTCCCGGTGCTGCTCGCCATCAGCTGACCCGACCTCGTAGCTTCCGGGACCGCGCGATCGAGGAGGACGACGAGGTGGTGGTGCTGCGACCGTTCGGGCCCGGTGACGCCGACGAGGCGACCCGCGCGCACGAGGAGTTCGTCGGCGAGGGGTTCAGCTTCCTGCTCGACCGCGGCCGGGCCGCGACCTTCGCCGACTACCTCGCGCTGCTGGATCGGCAGGCGCGTGGGGAGGATCCGCTGCCGACGCGGGTCCGGTCGAGCCTGCTGGCCGTCGAGCTCGACGGGCAGCTCGTCGGCCGGGTGTCGATCCGCTACGAGCTCAACGACCACCTCCGGCACGAAGGTGGCCACATCGGGTACGGGGTCCGGCCGGCGTGGCGGCGACGCGGGCTCGCGACCGCCATCCTGCGCGCGGCGCTCGAACGCGTGGCGGGGGAGGGCATCGACCCGGCGCTCGTGACCTGTGACGACGACAACGTCGGCTCGGCCGCGGTGATCGAGCGGTGTGGTGGTCGGCTGCAGGACCGGGTCACCGCCGCCGACGGTCACCTGATGCGTCGCTACCTCGTC